>JBGPSO010000119.1:0-5340 GCA_041490145.1 Atribacterota bacterium | reverse complement strand
GGGAAGCTTTTCCCGTGAGCCCAGAGTCGGATGGTTGCCTGTTCTTGAGGATCTAAAATAATACGTTCTGATATGTTCATTTGAAATAAGCATAACATATATCCTTTTAAATGTCAAGTTATTTATGACGCACTACACTAGCTAACTAAGTAACTAATTTTTATCGAGATACGAGATACAAATTTATTCTGGCTCCTGGTTTCTTCCTTCTATTTTCTTAACTATCTAACCAGGTAACTAGCTAAATAAGTAACTAATTCTTAGCGAGATACGATTCACGAGATACGAGATACACATTTATTCTGAATTCTGTATTCTATGTCTTTACTTCTTTACTATATACTAAATACTATATACTATATACGAAATCATAAGTGGTGAGTATTTTGATTAAAATAGAAAATTTAAGCCATATATATAATTATCATAAAAAAGACCAAATAAAAGCTTTAGACAACATTAGTTTAGAAATAGAAAGTGGAGATTTTATCTCTATTATAGGTCCTAACGGATCAGGGAAATCTACTCTAGCTAGACATCTTAATTGTTTATTACTTCCTACTTCTGGAAATATCTGGGTAGAAGGAATGAATACTAAAGAAGGAGATAATACGTGGAAGATTAGACAAAAAGTAGGTATGGTCTTCCAAAATCCCGACAATCAGATCGTGGCTACTACGGTAGAAGATGATATTGCTTTTGGTTTGGAAAATATTGGGATAAGTGAAAAAATTATGAAAGAGCGAGTGGATTGGGCTTTAGAGGTTGTAGAGATGGAGGAGTATAAAAAAAGTGAACCTCATTTACTTTCTGGTGGACAAAAACAAAGAGTAGCAATTGCAGGAGCAATCGCCATGCATTCTTCACATTTGGTTTTAGATGAACCTACTGCAATGCTCGATCCTCGAGGCCGAAGAGAGATAATAGATATTGTTAAAAAATTAAATCAGGAAGAAAATATTACTATAATCTATATTACCCATTTAATGGACGAAGCAGCAGAGTCTAACCAAGTGATTGCCTTAGATAAAGGTAAAGTTGCTTTGGTGGGAAAACCTGAGGAGATATTTATTCAAACTGATATTTTAAAAAAATTAAGATTAGATGTTCCTCAAATAACAGAACTTGCTATAAGATTAAGTAATAAGGGATTAAATATCTCTTCTCATATTTTAAAGGTTAAAGAAATGGTGGACTCTTTATGTTTATACGTTTAGAAAATGTATACTTTACTTATAGTTTAGGAATGCCTTTCGAAACTGAAGTGTTGAAAAATATTAATTTAGAAATAAATGAAGGCGAATTTATTGGGCTAATCGGGCATACTGGTTGTGGAAAAACGACTCTAATTCAACATTTTAATGGCTTACTTAAACCTACTTCTGGTAAAGTTTTTGTCAAAGGAATCGATATAAATAAAAAAGGCGTGAAGCTTAAGTTAATTAGACAAAAAATAGGTTTAGTATTTCAGTATCCTGAGAACCAATTATTCGAAGAAACAATATATCAAGAAGTTGCCTTTGGCCCAAGAAAATTAGGCTTACCAGAAGAAAAAATTGAAAAGAGAGTTCGGGAAGCCTTAAAGATAGTTGACCTTGATTATAATCTCTATACAGAGCGTTCACCTTTTTCTCTTAGTGGAGGAGAAATGCGTCGGGTAGCTTTAGCTAGTATATTGTCTATCAGACCAAAAATGTTAGTTTTAGATGAACCTACTGCTAATCTTGATCCGCAAGGTAGAGATAATATATTATCTGAGATAAAAAAGGTACATCGCGATTTTGGAATGACTGTAGTTTTAATCTCACATAACATGGAAAAGATTGCCGAAATAGTAAAACGCCTTTTGGTAATGAACCGAGGAGAGATAATCATGGATGGCAGTCCTCAGGAGATTTTTGAAAAACATGCCAATGATTTAATCAAGATAGGGTTAGGACTTCCTCAGGTAACTGAGTGTATGTATGAATTAAAAAAAAGAGGTAAAGAAGTATATACTGGGGTATTAACTGTAGATGATGCTGAAAAAGAAATATTAAATAGAGTGAAAAAAATTAATAAAAAGATAAAAATTTAATAAATTTAATATATAAAAATTACCAAGAAGATGTGGAAAAATGATAATATTAAGGAATATTAGTTTTGGTCAGTATATTCCAAGGGATTCTTTTATTCATAATTTAGATCCCCGAATAAAAATAATAACTTGTTTAACTATAATTATAAGCTTGTTTCTTATAACGAATTTTTTGGGATATTTTATTTTAGGCGTTTTTATAATGATTGGTATTATTACTTCCAGAGTTCATCCAAAATTTGTACTAAGAGGATTACGCCCAATATTATATATAATTTTATTTACTTTAGTAATCCATCTTTTTATGACTGAAGGTGAAGTAATTTATCGTTTAGGTATTTTTAAAATAACTCGGGAAGGATTAATAAAGGGTTTGCTTATTTCTTGTCGATTATTTTTATTAATTTTAACTACTTCTCTACTTACTTTAGCTACTTCTCCTATATCTTTAACTGATGGGATAGAAAGGTTATTAGTAGTTTTTAAATTTATAGGTATACCTGCTCATGAGATAGCTATGATGATGACTATCGCCCTGAGGTTTATTCCGACTTTACTAGAAGAAACAGAAAAAATAATGAAAGCTCAGATTTCTCGAGGGGCAGACTTTGAAAGTGGTAATATTGTTAATAGAACGAAGAATTTAATTCCTATTTTAATACCCTTATTCATTAATTCATTTCGACGTGCTGATGAATTAGCTATTGCTATGGAAGCTAAATGCTATAGAGGGGGAGAAGGAAGAACTCATTATAGACAATTAAAAATCAAAAAAGCTGACCTCCTGACTCTTTTCTTAACTATGGTTATTACTGCTATGGTTAGTATAATGTTTTAAGGATAGTATATGGTACTATAAATTCAGCGTATAGGATCACTAGTATATAGTGAATAGTATTTATTCATGAAACGAAAAATGAAAAGCATAAAATGCAAAAATATAACTCAAAATTAAAAATTGAGAGAGGGCGTTTTGAGTTTTGAATTATGTTTTTACGTTTTTAGCTTTAAGCTTTTAGCTTAATAAAGAAATTGTCATGTTCTGTTAAATCAGAGCTCGTAATTTCTATGAATTTGTTAACTATTCAATAACGACTAAATCGATTGGCGGGCTAACATATTTTATAAATTAGGAATTTTAAATTATGCTGAATATAAAACTCACCATAGAATATGAAGGAACTAAATATCACGGTTGGCAAAGGCAAAAAAATTATTTAAGCATCCAAGAAATATTAGAGGAAAAAATTTCTCAAATTACCAAAGAAAGGATAAAATTAATCGGTTCTGGAAGAACCGACGCCGGGGTGCATGCCTTAGGACAAGTAGCTAATTTTAAAACTAATAGCTCCATTCCTTGGACTAGATTACCTTTGATCTTAAATGTTTTATTACCTTTGGACATCAGAATTAGAAGAGCAGAAATGGTAGATGATAATTTTCATGCCCGTTATAGTGCAATTAGTAAAATTTATCATTATTATATTTTAAATTATCCTAAAAATAATTACTACCTGCCCATTTTTCTAAAAAATTATGTATATTGTGTTTATAAAAAGATAAATTTAGAAGAAATAAGAAAAGCAAGTAATTTTTTACGAGGAGAACATAATTTTTCATCTTTTGCATGTTCAGGGAGTAGGATTAAAAATAGTGTTAGAAATATCAAAGAGATAACTATTACTAAAAAGGGAAGTATAATTTGTTTTCATCTTGAAGCTAATGCTTTTTTATATAAAATGGTTCGTACTATAATAGGTACACTTTTAGAGGTTGGTAGTGGCAAAAAGAGTTATTTAGAGATAAAGAAAATATTAGAGGCTGAAGATAGGAAAGTAGCAGGTAAACCCGTTCCTGCAAAAGGATTATTTTTAATGAAGGTAAATTATTAGTTGGCCAATTAATTTAGTTAGCTGGTTAGTTAGTTAGATAGTTAGTTAGTTTAATAATTAACCAGCTAACTGGCAAAGTAGGTAACTAGCCAACCAATTAATATTAAAATAAATACTAACTAACTAAATAACTAATTAACCATTTAACTAGCCAATTAAGTAATTATTGCTTGACATCAAGACTTGATTATATTACAATTTATTATGTCGTTTTCTATTGAAAGAAAAGTGTTTTAGAAAAAATAAATTATATCTAAATTAATTAGGCAGGGAGGAGCAAATTGAAAACTTACAGTGCAAAAGCAGATGATATTGATAGAAAATGGTATTTAATTGATGCAGAAGGTAAAATATTAGGAAGATTAGCTACTCAGATAGCTAAAATATTAAGGGGAAAGAATAAACCAACTTACACGCCATCTATGGATTTAGGTGATTATGTGGTAGTTATAAACGCTGAAAAGATTAAAGTAACCGGGAATAAACTCAAAGGGAAAATATATAGGTATCATACATTTTATCCAGGAGGTTTAAAAAGCGTTAGGTTAGAAACATTATTAAAGAAAAAACCAGAATTAGTTGTAAAAAAAGCAATACAAGGTATGATTCCTCATAATAAATTAGGTAGATCTATGATAAAAAAATTAAAAATTTATAAAGGAAGCGAACACCCTCATCAAGCTCAAAAATTAGAAAAAATTAATTAAACATTAAAAGGGAGGTTAAATATTTGACGCAGTTAAAAAGTTATGGTACTGGAAGAAGAAAATCCTCAACCGCCAGAGTATGGCTAGTTCCTGGTAAAGGGAATATAAAAATTAATAACAAAACGTTAGATAATTATTTTAGCGGAGAAGCTTTATGGACCATAGTAGAAAAACCTTTAGAATTGGTAAATAAAAAGAATGAATTAGATGTTTTTGTCAAAGTAGAGGGGGGAGGTTTTACTGGTCAAGCCGGGGCAATACAGCATGGAATTGCCAGAGCTCTTCTTAAATTCGATCCTGCTTTACGGTCAAGCTTAAAGAAAGAAGGTTTGTTAACTCGGGATTCAAGAATGAAAGAGAGGAAAAAATATGGTCAAAAGGGCGCTCGAGCTAGATTCCAATTTTCTAAAAGATAATATTTTTTTACATCTTCAACAAGAGAAAGGTTTACCAATTGGGAAAGGAGCCTTTCTCTTTTTTTTTACTTTTTTGTTCGAAAATACGCAAACTATATTTTTAATTAAATTTATTTTTATTATTATTTTATCTTTTTAAGGAAGGATACATTGAAAAGAAATCCTCATTTAGATATTTATTTAGAAAAAATAAAAATAAATACGGAAAACATTAAAAATTTATGTCAAAAACATGGAATCGAGGTAGT
>JBGPSO010000118.1:0-5366 GCA_041490145.1 Atribacterota bacterium | reverse complement strand
TTTATCCCTATCTCCTTGACAAGGTTAAAATCCTTTTTTTTAGCTCTTATCCAAGTAGTTACATCTGGATATCTATACGCCTTGGCTAAACATTTTTCCAGGGCTTCCCTATCTTTTTTAGAATAAAGGAAAAATTCTGTCTACCTTATTACTCCAGAATTGTTATCAAGCTCATGAAGATAATCAAAAATCCTCACTATTTAATCCACAATATACGGAGATCGAGACTGTTGACCATCCCTAAAAGTTGTATCAGTAATCCAAATATCCTCAGGGGCAAAAATAGGAACATGTCTATGATTAAAGGTTACCTTGGGTATTTCCTTATAAGGTAATATCTCTCGATAGAGATTTGGTTCTAGTATGTCTTGAAGACTATGCTTATATACTGCCCGTTCTATAAGATTGGTACGATTACTAAATTCTACCTTTGCCATACTTATTCATCTCCTTCCATCCAATTCATTATCTCGCTAAATTAACTTTGCCTTCTAAAATTCATCCACTTTTCTAAAGTAATGCTTGTACGTCCTATAGTAGTCACAACCCTTTTTTCTAAACTAACAAGTAAAACATCTTCTTTTTGTATTTTTTCTTAATTCTTCTAAAATTTTAAACCCAATGTTTCAATATTTAATTAACTATAATAAAATGTTTATCTAACTGCTATTAATCAATAAATAGTTAAATACTTATCCAATTCCCACTGATGAACTTGAATACGATAAGCTTCCCATTCTTCTCTTTTTGCTTCGATATAATTTTTTAAGATATGATCTGTTAAGGCAGATTTTACTAGTTCGTCTTTTTCTAATTCCTCTAACGCCTTATCTAAGGTAGCTGGTAAACTTTCAATACCTAAAGACATTTTCTCTTCTTTACTCATTCTATAAATATTTTGGCTTACCGGTTCTCCAGGATCAATCTGATTTACAATCCCATCCATACCGGCTTTCAAAATTACCGCAAAGGCCAAATAGGGGTTGCAGGAAGGGTCAGGGCTTCTTAGTTCTGCCCGGGTTCCTTCTCCTCTTACGGCTGGGACTCTAATTAGAGGGCTACGATTTCTCTCTGACCAGGCAATATATACTGGAGCCTCATAGCCAGGAGTCAATCTCTTATAAGAATTCACTAAGGGATTGGTAATAGCCGTAAAGCCTTTGGCATGTTTTAATAACCCTCCTATAAAATATAAGGCTTCCTTACTTAGTTTGTATTTTTCTTTTGAATTGTAAAAGATATTTTTACCATCTTTATATAAGGATAAATGGGTATGCATCCCTGATCCATTTATTCCAAAGATAGGCTTGGGCATAAAGGTAACGTGTAAATTATGCTTTAGGGCTATAGTCTTACCGGTTAGTTTTAAAGTCACTATTCTGTCCGCAGTAGTAAGGGCATCAGAATACCTGAAATCAATCTCGTGTTGACCTGGGGCAACCTCATGATGAGAAGCTTCTACTTCAAAACCTAATTTCTCTAAGGCGATTACCATATCCCTTCTGGCCTCTTCCCCTAAATCAATAGGTAGAAGATCAAAATATCCCCCTTGATCATGGGTCTTAGTTGTTGTTTTCCCTTTTTCATCTCTTAAAAATAGAAAAAATTCCATCTCTGGTCCAAAGTTAGTGGTAAATCCCATCTCTTCTACCTCTCTTAACACTCTCTTTAGGTTAGTCCGGGGACAACCTTCAAATGGTGAACCATCGGGGTTACAAACATCACAAGTAATCCGAGCTACATCTTTTTCTTCTTCCCAAGGATTTATCATAAAAGTCGAATAATCTGGTTTTAAATACATATCCGATTCTTCAATCCTAACAAAACCCTGGATAGAAGAACCATCGAACATAATCTTTCCCTCAAGAGCTTTTTCAAACTCTCTAACCGGAACTTCTACATTCTTAGGCATTCCTAAAATGTCAGTAAATCTTAACCTTATAAATTTTACGTTTAGTTCTTTAACCTTTTCTAAAATCATTTCTTTGGTTACTTTTTTCATTTGAATTTTCCTCTCCTTTTTAACAGTTAATTAATAGATTCTTTGCATTTCAATGTTATTTTTATACTATCCAACGCCCTATATTTGAAATATATCTTTCTTGAAATTTTTTTTAAAAATAAAAAATGCTAATTAATATGCGTAAATTTTCTTAAAAGGACGATTAGTATGGGGAACTAATTTCACAAAATTTTCTTTTGTTATCTTGTTTAAATCTAAAGAAAAAACACGACAGTATTCACTTAGATAGCTTCTAAGAATACGAATATCTTCTTTGTTTAATCCAACAACCATAACCTCCTTTCCTAATTGATATTTTTCTACCTTACTTCTGATATATATTGTTCCTCCATGCATTCCTGTACCAACATAATTCCCAACTGCAGATCCCTTTTCTCGCTTTCCCAAGCCTAGTACTATAATAATTCCACCCGCTATATATTCACCTAAAAAATCCCCTGCATTGCCACCTATTATAATTACTGGGTATAACTCTTTATAAGATTTCATATGAATTCCAGCTCTATAACCGGTATTTCCTCTTATATAGATCTTGCCTCCCCGCATAGAATGTCCTACAATATCCCCTACATCACCATTAATTACAATTTTACCCGCATTCATAGTGTTTCCAACTCCATCTTGTCCATTAGAATTAACAATAATGGTTGGACCATTCATATAAACAGCTAAATCATTACCTGGTACTCCATTAACAGTAATCCTTATATCATCAGATAAAGCAGCTCCAATATAGCGTTGACCCCTAACATTGTTTAAAATAATACTATTTTCCCCAGCATTAATAGTCTGATAAATTAATTTATTGAGTTTTTCATAATGCATTCCTCTAGCATCTATCCTTCTCATAATACAAAACCTCCCTTATAAAATATTTTTCCTATAGGACTTAGGTAAATTAATTAATCCAAAATCTTCTTCTAAAAGATGTTCCTTAAAATTCGAAACATCAATCTTATTTCTAATAAGACCTGTATAAAGTCCTGCTCGTTCTATATTACTTACAAAAATACCACCTACTATTCTATTATCTTTTAAGACAATCTTTTTATAAATAGTTTTCTTACAATCAAAATACTCCAAAATCTGGCAATCTTCTTCATTGGAACAACTTTCCCCTACAGAGATAGTGGGAATAGCGCATAATTCTACAGAATTCATAATAAAACTACCTTGATATTCTCTTTTCACTCCGGCCATATTGAATCCAGCAATTTTCCCTTGCTGGACAGCAACTGGCCAAATAGCAATTGGTCGATTCTTCATTGAGATTAAATCTTTTGCCTCACAACAATCACCGGCAGCATAAACATTTTCAACATTTGTCTGCATAAATTTATCAACTAAAATTCCTTTATTTATCTTAATTGGCGTATTTTTTACCAATTCTATATTTGGCCTAACACCAATGGCAATAATTATTAAATCTGTTGATATTCTTTCCTGGTTCATTAGAATAATTTCTTTTTTTTTATTATTTTTTTCTTTTATTTCTTTAATGGTATTACTAATAATTAACTTGCAATTTTTCTTTTTTAAAGCCTCCTCGATTATACTTGATACTTTTTTATCAAAAGAGGAAGATAAAATTCTATCAGCTAACTCTACAATGGTTACTTTAATCTTTAATTCAATTAATGCTTCGGTTGTTTTTAGACCAATTAATCCACCACCAACGACAACCGCCTCTTTAATTTTATTAGTTTTAATATACCTTTCTATCTCCCCTACATCATCTAACTTAGAAAAAGTAAATATACCATTTAACTTAGAACCTGGAATTTTAAGATTAATAGGTCTCCCCCCAGTAGCTATAAGTAATTTATCAAAATATATTTTTTGCTTATCCATTAAAATAACTTCTTTTTTACTCAAATCCAATTTAGTAACCTTTGTATTCAAAACCAATTTTACCTGATTATCTTTATAAAAACTTGTTTCTCGATAAGGCATCATTTTAAGAGTTACTTTTTTGCCTAATAAATAAGAAATCAAAGGTCGGGAATAACTAGTATACGATTCATCAGAGATAACCGTTATTTGGCTTTTCTCATCATATTTACGAATAGCTTCTATTGCAGCTACTCCACTTGCAGAATTACCAATAATTATATAATTCACTCTTTCTCCCCCCAGACTATAGCTTCATTGGGACAATTTTTAACACAAACTGGCATTTCCTCACCCATACATAAATCACACTTAGAAGCAACCTTCTTGTCTTTAATATTTCTTAAAACTACGCCAAATTGGCAGACCATAATACACATCCAACAACCTACACATTTATCTTCATTGCATAATACTGCACCTGTATTTTTATCTCGATACATTGCTCCCGTTATACATGCCTCTAAACACGGAGCTTCTTCGCAATGCCTGCATTGAAGAGCAAAAGATGTATGCTCTTTCTCTTCTACAATAATCCTAGAAACGGGCTTTGGGTATTCCTCTTTATAAGCCTTAATTATATTTTTACTTATAGAATGCTGCACAAGGCAATAAATCTCGCAAAGCCTGCATCCCATACAATATTCTTCTTTAATTAATATTTTTTTCATCTTTTCCTCCTTCCCCTTCTCTCTACATCTTAAATTTACTTTATCTATTTTTACCAAGCTTCGCCTACAGGCTTTATACCTAATAGTTTTAGTTCAGTATCAGATAATCCTATACCTCTTAATTGTTCTCTATTACCTCTCAAGCTTTCAATTGCATTTATACCCATACCTCCTAGCATCTCTTCCATCTCCAGTTTCCACGCTCGAAGCAAATTAATCAATCTCTGCGCACCTATATTTGGATTAAGTCTTTTAGTAAGAAATGGATTCTGTGTAGCAATTCCCCAATTACACTTTCCTGTATAGCAGTTCTGACAAAGTTTACACCCCATTGCTACTAAAGCAGCGGTACCAATATACACAGCGTCTGCCCCTAAGGCAATAGCTTTAATAACATCAGAACTGGACCTTACGCTTCCTCCAACAATCAAAGAAACTTGATTTCTTATGCCCTCTTTTCTTAAGCGCTCATCCACTACAGCAATTGCTAACTCAATAGGTATCCCCACATTATCTCTTATAACTGTAGGCGCAGACCCTGTTCCCCCTCTTAATCCATCTATAGCTATATAATCTGCCCCTGCTCTAACTATTCCGGAGGCAATGGGTGCAACATTATGCACAGCAGCTATTTTCACCCCTACAGGTTTTTTGTATCGGGTAGCCTCCTTTAATGAAAAGATCAATTGTCTTAGGTCCTCAATTGAATAAATATCATGATGTGGAGCTGGAGACAAAGCATCAGTTCCTGCAGGAATCATCCTAATTTTACTAATTTCTTC
>JBGPSO010000117.1:0-5390 GCA_041490145.1 Atribacterota bacterium | reverse complement strand
TTTAGGGTAGTTTGCCTTTATCATGCTTTTAGAAGATTTTTATTCTTTTTTTAAAATAACTCTACTATTTATGATATTCCCTAAAACAGTGAATTTTAGACTACCTGATTTATACTTTCTATTACACAATACATACCCTTTCCTGCTCTTATTGGCACGAAACACTGATTACAAGAGATACAGGTAGCTCTTTCAGTATTACCTGACTGCCACCGCTTAATCAGATCTGGTTCCCTAATTAAAGGACGAGATAGTGAAATATAATCTGCTAGCTCCTTTTCTACCAATTCCTTAACTACCTCGTAAGAGCGGATTCCCCCCACCAGGATTAAGGGAACAGTAATTTTTTCCTTATATAACTTGGCGGCATCACTATAGTAGGCCTCTTCTTCTTGAGAATCAATCTCGCCTAATCTAGAAGAGGAATATTTACTTAGACTAAG
The DNA here is from genome assembly GCA_041490145.1 of Atribacterota bacterium. GTDB lineage: Bacteria > Atribacterota > Phoenicimicrobiia > Phoenicimicrobiales > Phoenicimicrobiaceae > Infernicultor. Next base: position 4,947 of record JBGPSO010000117.1, on the reverse strand, counting down.
CCCTGTTCCACCACTTAGCTCAATGGCATCAATACCTGCTGATTCAAGCATTGCTGATACCTGCACCATTTCTGGTGCAGTAAAGCCACCTTTCATAAAATCATCCGAATTTAGCTTGATTAAGACAGCAAATTGCTGACCCAACTCAGACCTAATAGCGTAAATAATTTCCAAAATAAAGCGGGCTCGATTTTCAACACTTCCTCCGTATTCATCATTTCTTTTATTAAAAAAAGGAGATAAAAACTGGCTAAGTAGATATCCTCCTTCAATTCCAAAGGCCATTAATTGGAAAATTTTCAGCTGCCTCATAATAATTAAATAAAGGTTAGGTTAAAATTGCTTTATGATAAAAGATTAAATTTCATTCCATAAGCTTTATCTTGTTTTTTCTCCAAGGAGTGTAACATCAGAAATAGAATGAAACTAATCAATAAAGGAACAGCAGCTAAACGATAAGACCAAATTAGACTGCTTTGGTCTGCAATCCATCCATAGAGAGTTGGGGCAATGGTAGCAGAAAGTCCCTCGACAAAAATGCTTATTCCAAAAAACCTACCCTGATAGTGAACTGGACAAATAAAGGTTAACCAGGTATTTTGAGCAGGGAAAAATATTCCATCTAAAATACCCAAGATTACCACAATTAAGACAATGAGTAATGGTTGGACAATGAAAGTGATACCAATAATGAGAAAAGTAGTACAAATAGTGGTTAACAATATTAATATAAGTGGTTGGTTTTGGTCAATAATTCTACTGGAAGTAAGACTGCCTAGAAATACTCCGCTAAAATATATACTAATAATCCAGGCAGAAATCTCTGGTTTTAAACCAATATAATCTGTAGCGTAAAGGGGAAGAAAAGAAAGAATAGCCCATAAACCCAGGCTTCTAATAGCCTGACTAATAAAAAACAAATAAATATAACCTTGCTTAATTTTCTTCTCTGCTTCCGTTTTGAGATTTTTTTTATCCTTTTTTGATTTTAGGTAGGCATAAGCCAGGAAATAACCAGGTAAAGAGAATAGTAAGCAGGTAATTTTCCATCTCCATATTTGAACAAAGATACCAAATAATAAACTTGCTACAATTATTCCTGCTGTTCCTGCAGCTGAAAATAAGCTTAAATAACGTCCTCTCTGACTTGCTTTAGAATTTTCTCTCACCATGGCAGTTGCTAAAGGGTGAAAAGTCGAAACACCGATAGCTAATAAAAATAAAAAAACAGCAATAGTGTGAATATTATTTATCCAGATTAGACCACCTAAAAAAATAGAAGAGCAGATAAAGCCACTGGCTATAATTACTCTTTTATCATATTGATCTCCTACATATCCGAATATTAAGGAAAAAATAGACCTTAAAGCAACATGAATAGTTAAGATCAGTCCTGATTGGAAATAATTGAGCTGAAATTCTTCTCTAAAAAGAGGCAAAAGAAGAGGTATAATAAAAAAATAAACATCATTATAGGAATGGCCTAATGCATTTAATTTTAGTTTTGATTTTACTTCTTTTTTATCAGGCATTATTTCTTTCCCCTTTAAAACTAATATTTTTTATATTTAACTTACTCTATCTCTATTATGAACTCAAATAATATCTTATCTAAACTTCTTTCCAAACTTGGCTAAATAACCGGATTGCATTACCACCCAATATCTTAATTACATCTTCTTGTGAATATCCGTGAGCAAATAATCCACTAATAATCGAAGGAAATTGATCTAACTTTTCAAAGCCTTTGATTGCCAGGTTGTTACAATTTGTTTTATAAGTCTCACTATAAACTTCAAAAAATTTCCGTGTTATTTCTTTAGATAGAGAAATATCTCTAGTGCCCTTAGTATCATAGTCAGTACCAATTGCAATATGATCAACTCCTACTAGGTTACGAACATAATCAATCTGCTCTAAAAAATCTTCCAAGTTAGGAGATTTTCTATCATCTATTCCTATGAGAGGCGGAGCTGTGGTCAAACCGATAACTCCTCCTTTATCAGCCAACTTCCTAATTTGTTCTGAAGTCTTATTACGTATATTTGGATTTAGGTCTCTCACATTGGCATGAGTAAACATTACAGGTTCTCTGGAGCACTCGATAGCTTCGATTGTTGTTCTATCACTGCAATGTGATAAATCAATAATGATACCAAGTCGATTCATTTCTTCAATAACAGCTCGGCCAAAATTGCTAAGACCAGCATTAGCAGATTCAGCACATCCATCACCTACTAAATTTCTCTCATTGTAGGTTAGTTGAATTATTCTAACACCTAATTTATGCAAAATCTCCAACATTTCCAAGTCATCATCAATAAAAATGTTTTGAAGTGCAAAGATTACTCCTACTTTCCCTTCTTTTTTAGCACGGTAAAGATCATCAATGTTCTCAACAAGAATAGCTAAATCAGGTGCACTTTTTATCCACTTACAGTGGTCAGTAATACGGCATAAAACTTGATGTAAATCACGTTGCACTGCTTTTTTATAACCATTAGTGAATTCCATATCCTCTAATGTAACAGCAATAGCTGTTATATTTCCAGAAATAACTTCTCTAAAATATTCAGTATCTAGCACAGGCCTTTGGCAATGATCAATGACAATAGCAGATTCTTTTACATTTTGAAATCCTGATAGGGTATTTATCATTTTTTTTACTCCTTACATAACATTAAAATTATAAAAATTTAAAATTAAAAAATTGGTCATGCATATTATCTTTTCTATAGAATATTAATAACCATAATATTTAAAATTGGGAGAATTACAGCCTACATGACCAAAGATGAACGTTTGATCATTTTAAATACAGTCTGCTATAACTTGTACGAAAATACGAAAATATAACCTATATTGACAAAATACTTTCTTTATCTAGATCTACCAATATTACAAATTGCTAAAAAGATTTTCTAAATTAGGCTTATCCAGGTGTACTTGACAAGAAGAAACTAAACCTAAGATGCCTAATAGGGTAAAGGAGGGTCATGGTAATTTAATTTAGAAATCATATATCTATATGAATGATATATGATTTCTAAATATCTTAATATAAATTCTGCATTGTTTAATCTATAATTTTGTTGGTTTAAATTTAATCTTTTTAAATTCTTCAGTAAAATCAACAATATAATCCACCATTGCCTTAGCAATTTCTTTTCCTTTTTCTATGGAAGCGCCGGCAGGGGAAATAGTGAAATCAGCATTAGGAAAATGGTCATATTCTAACATATCACCGGTATCAGTAACATCTTTCATCATTAAATAAAAATCAACGCTTCCTTCTCTAAACTTGCAGGGTGGACCACCTAAAGTTTGTATTTTATCAGTGAGCTTCTTGTTAATTGGGACTGCAGCTCTATCTAATTTAACATTATCAGGAGAAATTAATAGCATTAAAGATGTCTCTATGATGTCTCCATGAGCTATTAATTCCCAGTTTTTATTTAGTTTACCAGCAATATAAAACCATTGTAGATAAGCAGCAGTAATCCCGCGAATTCTAAGATTACGACAAACATTTCGTAATGATTCCATGTTTCCACCATGACCGTTAATAAACAGAATATGAGTTATGCCGTAAGATATTAAACTATCTACAATACCTTGATAGTATGAGGAAAGTACTTCAGGATTAACTGATAATGTACCTTCAAAACTGGTATGATAATGAGCAAAGCCAACTGGTACAACAGGAGTTACTACCACATCAATTTTCTCTGCAACCTTTTTAGCAAAATAATCTGCGATTAAATAATCTGTGCCTAAGGGTAAATGAGGACCGTGTTGTTCTGTGCTTCCGGTTGGAATAATAGCTATTTTTGTACTTTTAAAAGTCTCTTTCGCTTCTTGCCAAGTCATATATTGTAACATTTTTTCCATAATTTTTATCTCCTTACATTTTTATTTTATATCTATAAATTCTTTTTTTACCTCTCAGATTTATCGTTTTAAAAATCTACAAACACTATTTATCTATCATTATTAGACAGGTTTCCCTAAAAAGACGACCCATTCTCCAGCATGTACTACTGGATAAACACGTACTCCGGTAATTACACCATCAAATGGAGCTCGTATTTCCTCTACAGTATTCCCAAAGAAATCAATAATATTCATGAGTTTCTTCCCTTTTTTCACCCAATTTCGAAGAGCAAAATCGGATTCGGGAACTACAATACCACCATGGTTGCATGGCATTTGCAATAAATTAACTTCTGTATACTTCTCAGCGGTTTGGGGTTTACCCTCAATAATATTAAGATACTTCATTACATTATAAAGACCGTTAACTATTTTTGCTATATTCTCTTGAAAATGATCAAAACGGCCGCCTGCTCCTCCAAGCTCCAAAACAATAGCCGGAATTCCGAGCTTAGCACAAGCTCCTACACTCGTTCCTGAACCAAAGGGTTGACATGTACCATTCCAAAGAATATCCCATGAACCTCCTACTGATTTAGCCAGTTCTTTATTTGATGATACCTCAAACATAACAAGCTCCGTTAAATAAAGAATATTTGCACCACAATGGAGATCGAATAGTACATCTGCACGTGAGACTACTTTTTCAAAAAATGCATGACTTACCCTTTCCGTAATAAAACCGTTCTCACAACCTGGATGAATTCTATTCATATCCCCAATATAAATGTCAAAAGGATTTCCTCTTCTCATACCATGAAAAGCATCTACATTTAAGACAGGAACACCTATGACAGTACCTTTCATCTTTTCAGGATTCAACATTCTACTTAAATTAATAAGTGCTAAGGTTCCTTCATGTTCATCTCCATGAGCACATGCACTTATCACCAAAGTAGGACCATCTTCTTTACCATTAATAATAATGATAGGAATTGATACCATACTCCCATCAGGTCGATTAGTTACAGGTAAATAACCGGTTTTTTTAGTACCAGCTGGTACAGAAATATT
>JBGPSO010000116.1:0-5472 GCA_041490145.1 Atribacterota bacterium | reverse complement strand
TTTTAAAATTTGATTTTTTATATATTAAAATGGCTGACCTATTTTTGACCTAATATAAAATTAAATCAAATTTAAATTTAATCAATTACAGCTACAGCATGATTATCTAATTATCTTCTAAAATCGCTTCTTGGTTTGCGGGGACGAGCTTCATCGATCTTCAAAGGACGGCCATCAAATTCGGTATCGTTTAAAGCATCTTTGGCTTTTTCAGCTTCTTCGGAAGAAGCCATTTCTATAAAAGCAAAGCCTTTGCCTTCGATGATGTTGACACTCTTAACTTCACCGTAACTGGAAAATAATTCTTTTAATTGCTCACTAGTTACAGAATACTTAAGGTTTCCGACATATAACTTATTTTCTTGCATACTTTCTACCTCCTTTTCGTTATTATTTCTCTTAAGTCCAATAACGTTTCTTTAAGGAGGTAGAAGCAAGATAGCTATCTGCCTCTTAAGGGATAACATTATTAAAACACAAGAGATCCCTCATAAACAATCTGTTTTCAGAGGACTAGTGGATTGTTTTTAGTATCTCTTTTTAGTAAAATGGTCAGCCATTTTTATAGTAACTTTTCTACTATATTTTACTTATTTTTACAGTTTTGTCAAATTTTTATAAAAAAACCCCACTAAATTTTACACTGACTAAAAAAGAACAATTTTATTTTTAACTATTTCTTTTTTAACACTTCTACTACTGCAGGTAAAAAATCACAGACATCTTCATTAATTACTGCTTCAGCTAAATAATCCAGATGGGTAGACATAAAATTAACAATAACCAATTTACCTCCCCTATTCAGGCAATATTGAGGCAACATATTCGCCGGGCTAACCTGAAGTGATGAACCAACAGTCAGTATTAAATCAGCTCGCTTAGATTCATAAATAGCATTATCTAAATTGGGAAGCATTTCGCCAAAAAGCACTACATTCGGTTTAAATACTCCCCCACATTCACAATAAGGTACTTTTTCCTTACTTTCGTCAATCTTTTGTATCAATAATTCTGAAGAGATTATTTTCCCACATCTTCGACAAATAGCTTTTCTTAAGGTCCCATGGACTTCAATAACCTTCTTTGAACCCGCCCTTTGGTGAAGGTTATCTATATTTTGAGTGATAAGACAGTGTATATAACCCATCTCTTCTAACTGGGAGATAGCCTTATGCGCAGGATTGGGAGAAACCCGAGACAACATCTCGATACGAGGCCGATAAAAATAATAAAAACGCTGAGGATTCTCATCAAAGGCAGTTATAGAAGTAACCTTAAAGGGGTCTACCTTCTCCCAGATACCTTTGCCAGGAGTCCTAAAATCAGGTATCCCTGATCCAGTACTTACTCCCGCTCCAGTTAAAACAATTGCATATTTAGATTTTTTTATTAATTTTACAACCTGATTGACTTTTCCTTCATCTATTACATTCTCCATAAAATACCTCTAATTTTTATGTTATTGTAACTACAATTATCTATAAATCTTTTACCAACATATTTCATAAGGAATATTATATTTTTTCGCTACCAAATCGACACGCCACCTTAATTCTTCTAAATATGCAAATCTATTTTTGTAAACATTTTCATATCTATCTATTAACTTTGGATACGATCCCCTAAGCACTTTTTTTAAATTAAAATAAACTTTGGGATAGAGATTCATTGCATCAACTAATACCCGACCTACTTTAGCCTTTATAAAAGAATGCCACAATTCCTCAATTTTATCTACACTATCAGAAAAACATGGAAGCAATGGCCCAAAAAAAGCCCAGGTATCAATACCTTCTTCAGCTAATTTTCTCAATGTTTCTAATCTCTCCACTCCCGAACAGCTTTTAGGTTCTAATATCCTTCTAATTCCTTCATCTAAAGTAGTAATGGTGATTCCTACATCTAATATCTTTATCTTTTTTAAAAGATCTAAATCTCTTAAGATTAACGAGGATTTGGTAAGGATTGAGACAGGATATTCATATTTCATCAATTCTTTAAGGCAAGAGCGAGTAATTTTATATTTTTTTTCTAAAGGCTGATACCCATCAGTTACTGTACCAATAGAAATTTTACCTGGTTTTATTTTAGCAAGCTGCTTCTTTAATACTTCTTGAGCATTTATTTTTATATCGACAAATTCTCCCCAGGTTTCATTATGTCCAGTAAACCTTTTCATAAACACCGCATAGCAATATATACAACCATGCTCACAACCAACATAAGGGTTCAGCGCATAATCAATTCCTGGAATTCCAGAAGTACTTAAAATACTTTTACAAATTATTTCTTTTACTTTAGTCATCATTAAATACTACACCCACGATAAATAATAAATTGTGGAATTTTATTTTATTATAACTTATTTTATGAGTAAAATAAAAGTAGTAAATTTTACACTATCCTATCCTATCCTGTAGCCTAAAGGAGCTTCTCGCTCAGGCTGAATTAGAATAACTTCCCCCTCTCCTTTCATTACTCCTAAAACTAAAACTTCTGATTTAAACCCAGCTACCCTCTTGGGAGGAAAATTAACTACCGCGACAATCTGTCGGTTAAGTAAATCTTCTTTAGAATATAATTTAGTAATCTGAGCAGATGATTTTTTTATTCCTAATTCCCCAAAGTCAATTTTTAATTTATAAGAAGGCATACGTGCTTCTTTAAAATCTTCTACCTCTATTATCTTCCCTACTTGTAGATCTAATTTCTCAAAATCTTCAAAAGTTACCATTATTCACAGCCTCTCATATATTATTTTATATTTTATCTATTAAACTTGAATATATAATAACTTAAAAATTATATTTTTCCAAGTCTCTAAATTGACATCGGTCATTATTATAATATATAGTTTTAATATAATAATATTGATTTACATTTATATAGAAGAGGAGGCAAAAATGTCTAAAATAATACTTATTACCGGTGCAAGTACAGGTTTAGGTGCAGAAACTGCCAGGTTTTTAGCTTTTTAAAATGAAATTATCGTCCATTATTATAGTTCACAAAAAGAAGCTGAAAAAGTCGCAGCCGACGTAGAAATAAAAGGAGGTAAATCATTTTTAGTACAGGCAGATTTATCTCAAGAAGAAGGGTGCCTAAAATTATTTAATACGGTTACAGAAAAGTTTCCCAAGCTTGATGTTTTAGTAAATAATGCGGGAGGAATGATCCGTCGAGAAGCAGCTAAAGAATTAGAATGGAAGCTAATGATTGAAACATTCTCTTTAAATACTTTTTCCACTATGAAGCTTTCCTCTCTTTTTATTCCCTAGTTAGAAAAAGGAAATAACCCCTGTATTATCAATATTAGTTCTATTGCTATGCGTCACGGATCTCCAGGAGCTACCATTTACGGTGCTTGCAAAGGAGCTATTGATTCTTTTACCCGAGGTTTAGCCCATGAATTAGCTCCTACTATCCGTGTTAACGCAGTATCACCGGGAGTAATAGATACACCTTTTCATAAAAAAGTATCCACGCCTGAAAAAATGAAAAAATTCAAAGAATCAACTCCTCTTAAACAAATTGGAGAAGCTATTCATATTGCCAAGACTATAGAATTTTTAATTAATAATGACTTTATTACGGGGGAAACTATCGATGTAAATGGAGGTCTTTTTATGAGATAAAATAATTTGCACTAATTAATTCAATAAAAAATAATAGACTCCCACGCCTTTACAGGAGTGGTTCTGTCCCTATTTATTTAATTTTAAAAAACCCTTCTTTTTGTAAAAAGAACCTTCCCCTGTTATATTAATTCCAATCCCCGAAAAAAGTTATGTCAAAGGAGACAAAATGAAAACATCTGTCAGATTATTTCATTGGTTACCACGGATTTTCTGTATTCTGGCTATTCTTTTTATTAGTTTATTCGCAGCTGATGCTTTTGCACCCGGGCTCACCATCTGGCAACAACTTGGTGCATTCTTCATCCATCTCATTCCATCTTTTATCTTACTAGCCCTCCTTATCGTTGCCTGGAAATGGGAATTTATTGGTGGTATCATTTTTACGGTAATAGGTCTTGGCCTGAGCCCGTTTGTATTTATGATAAATTATAAAATGAACCACTCCACTTGGGTGAGCCTCGGCATAATCCTGATGATTACTATTCCATTCGTTGTTGTGGGTATTCTTTTTATTATAAGTCATAACATGAAGAAAAAGAATCTTCCGGGGATGGTAAATCTTTAATAGTAAACATTGTAAATCCTTAATATCATGAAAAAATTAAGAAAATGGGATGTGTCCCTATTTATTTAATAGTATAAACTGGATTCTTCCTTGGATATAATTTTCCCATCCTGGAGATGAATTATCCTTTGAGTAGCCTGAGCTAATTCTAAGTCATGGGTAGCAATACATATGGCCAGGCCTTTTTCGCTTAAACTCTTAAAAAGCTCTAAAATTTGCCCTCTAATTTTTGTCTCTAATTTGCCAGTAGGTTCATCGGCAATAAGTATCTTGGGATCGTTAACCAAAGCTCGAGCGATACCTGTCCGTTGTTTATCTCCCCCAGATAAGTATTTTACCTGAATTCTCTCTTTCCCTTTAAGTCCTACTTCTTTCAACAACACTGATACTTTTTTCTCATTGATACTCTTCTTGGCAAAAATTAAAGGTAACTCTATATTTTCTCTAACAGTTAAGGTTGGAATTAAGTAAAACCTTTGGAAGACAAAACCAATATTTTCCCTTCTGATCTTTATTAAATCATTCTCCCCAAGAGGGGTAACCTCAGTATTAACAATTTTTAAAGTTCCCTCAGTAGCTTTATCAAGACAGCCAATCAGATTCATTAAAGTAGTCTTCCCTGAACCAGATGGACCAACAATTGAAGCAATTTCCCTCTCCATAATTTTAAAATCCACCCCATCGAGAGCTCTGACCATCTCTGAGCCTCTCTGATAATATTTTTTTAAACTTTTCGCTTCTAAAATGACTTTAGCTTCCATCTTATTTTACCAACCTTTCATCCTGTTCTATTTTTCCATCATTTAAGTGAATAATCCGGTCAGTTGAATGACCTAATCTAAGGTTATGAGTAGCAACTACAATAGTCAAACCTTCTTCCCTATTGAGCTCTCGGAAAAGATCAAAAAGTCCTTGGGCATTCTTAGTATCCAGATTGCCGGTAGGCTCATCAGCAAGGAGAATCTGAGGATTATTAACTAGAGCCCTGGCTACAGCTACTCGCTGTAATTCTCCTCCACTCAATTCATTAGGAAAATGAGTTAATCTATGATCTAATCCTACTCTTTTCAAAAGTGTTTCTGGGTTAGTATTATTTTTAAAATTTTTTGCAAAAATTAAGGGCAGCTGAACATTTTCCAATGCATTTAATGAGGAAATTAATAAAAAATCTTCAAATACAAATCCAATTTTATCGACTCGGATACGGCTAAGCTTTCCTTCATTAAGTTCTATAGGGTTACACCCTAAAATATCTAATCTACCAGAAGT
>JBGPSO010000115.1:0-5478 GCA_041490145.1 Atribacterota bacterium | reverse complement strand
GTAATTGACCGTCTACCGGAAATAGTTTTTAAGAAAGATTCTGCTACTCTTGGAGATACTAAAATTACTTACAATATTGATGCCTCAGTGGTACATTTTTATGAAGCCGCTACTGAGGAAGATAACTGGCGAGGAGAATATATCGTGAACCTGGATAGACCTTTTAATTTGAGTAAAAACATAACTTTAACTTCCTCGGGAATTTTTCAGCAGGATGTCTATTTAACTGGAGAAGCCCGTTATCTTGTTGGGGGAAAAATTGACTTAAAAGCCTCATCAGAAAATAATTTCATATCCAGCACCTTATCTTATAATTATAATAAATCAGAAGGACCAACCCCGTTTAATTTTGATTATATCAGTCCCTTAACAAATTCAATAAGTGGAAAAATTACTTTAAAGTCTTCTGAAAAAATTAAATTAGATTTATCGACTAATTATAATTTTGTAACTGAAAACTTTGGAAATTTGGTGGCAAAATTAGAGTATAAACCAAAAGACGACTGGAAGATGGATTTTAGTTCCTCTTATAATCTAAACTCTATGGAATGGACCAAGCAGATAAATTCCACACTTGATCTACAATTGAGCGATGATTGGAGAATTAAATATAAAGGTGTAGTTGATTTAGATGACTTTAAGCTTACCAATAGTGTAGTTGGTATTACTCGTGATCTTCACTGCCGTGAAATTACTATAAATTATAAACAAGCCACTAAATCTTTTTGGGTGGAGTTCTATATTAAAGCATTTCCCACTGAGAAGATAACTCTGGGGGGAGAGTGAATTAGTCGTTAGTAAATAGTAAATAATCATTAGTAGGATAGGTGTCTCGCCTGTCTACTAATTTTTAGCCGGTTTACTCTCATTATTGTAGATAACCAATTAATTAACTAACTAAATCCTGCTTAAGGGATGGTAATTTGAGCAGTGACCTTTACTATATCAAAATCCACTCCACCATCCCCTGAATCACCTTCTGAATCAGGTATATCCTTATAGGAACCAAAATCAGTGCTTATGGAGAAATAGCTATCTAATGAATCGTAAGCATAATTATCTGAATCAGTTGTTACAACATTTATATCAATACTTTCTGGGTCTCCTAAATCACTAAGGGCAATAGTTGTCTGTAGCTTATTCCCACTAAAACTACCTCCGTAAAATGTTGATTCAACATCATCCTTTACTTGAACAAAATAAAAGAAACCATTCTTTAATTTAATATAATAATAATCATCATCATCCCAGAAACTTAAATCATTGTCAGGTCCATCTGTAGAATCGTTATCAGCATCAAATACTATATAATATATCCCTTCCGTACTATCAATTTTTCCCTCAACTTCTACAGCTATTTCTAATTGATAATCAGTTTCTCCGGGTTCAGGCTCAGGTCCATCAGGCCAGCGCGCACACCCTGATACAAGTAAAATTATACTAAATATGATTAACCAACTGAATATTGCTTTAGGTATCTTTGAGTTACTCATTAAATCCTCCTATGACAAAAAATGGTAACTAAGGTAAAAAAGGTGCCTGGCACCTTTTTTTACCTTAGTCTAATTTGATGCCGCTTTGGACATTTCCTTGTACTTCTAATCTTTCAGTTTCAATATAAAAGACGGCTTTGTCTCCGCTGATCCATCTTTTGTTGTCTTGTTCTTCAATTTTTACTTTCCCGATCAAGTCTATTTTCTGTTCCTTATCATTATATACTGCTTCCTCAGCGGTGATAGTATAATCTTTCTTTAAAATCTTTACTTCCCCAGTGGCAGTTAAATTTCTGGTGTCAGTAAAAATTTCAAGCTTTTTGCAGTTCCAAATAATATTATCTTCTTTTTCCTCTTTATCTTTTCTTTCTTGGATTAGTTTAACCATCTCTTGAAAGATATATCGCTTATCATTAAGATAGGCCTCCAGAGTCTCACCGGTAATAGTAATATCGGTTTGAACTAATTTTATATCACCAGATATTTGACCTATCTTTTTATCTACATCAAAATCAGCTTCCTCGGCAGTTAAAGTAATATCTTCCTGAGTTATTACCAGATTCCCTACAAAGACCATTTTATCGGTACTTTTATCATAGGTAACATTATCTGCCTCAATATTCACCACTGATTCTTCTTTTACTTTTTCCTCTTTTCCCTCTTCTTGAGCAGAAGCACAAAAGAACGAAAATATAACTAAAAATAGAATACAAAATATCAGCAGAGTTTTTGGTAGATAAATTTTCTTATAGCCTATCATTTACTTTTAATGCTCCTTTCAATTTAATTGTAACATTTACATTTCCGCTAAATTCTAAATTATTCAACTCAATGTCGGTGGAAAACTGGTCAGCAGTAATTCTGTTGTCTTTAGCTATTACTTCTACCGGTTCAATACTGGTTAATTTTTCATTTTTAGAATCCCAGAAAAATCTATCCCCTTTTAAGATATCTCCTTCCTCAGATTCTATAATCACATCTCCAATTAATTCCATACTATTGCTTTCCATATCCGCAATGCACTTGTTAAGTTGTACCTGCAAATGAGGTTTACTCTCTTTAAAAATAGTAGCTCTATTAATCTGCTCAAAAATAGTCTTTTTTCTATCTTCTCCTAAAGATATTTTATCCGCTTCTATCTCCCATTCCTTTTTGCCTTGCTTAATCCCTACTACTGTGCCCTTCTCTATCTTAACTGGAGCTTCTTGTACTACTATATCTTCTTCGGTTTCCTCTATCACCTCTTCCTTCTGAACCGAACTCTTATTTTTTCCATTATAGATAAAATATAAGGAAAGGGTTAAAGCTAAAATTATTATTAAAATCAACCATAAATATCTTTGTTTAAGCATATTATAATATTATCATTAATATCCCAAATATAAAAGCATTTCATTCCAAGAAGTATCCTGAGCAAAGTTAGTATAGTTATAATAATTATCATAATAATAGTAAGGGAAATAAATAGAAAGTCCTCGAGAACGATTTACGCCTACTACACTGTAACCTGATTTTATTACTGCAGAATTTAAGGTTTGTTGAATGCTTAAGACAATATTTTTAACTTCAAGACTATTAGAATAAATTAAAATTTTATTACAAAAATCATATAAATCAATAAAATCATAATCACCATAATGCTGACTGCTTACAGAGGCAAGAATATATTTACTTTTAGGGGTTAGAGAATCACTCATTATGGCCAGGGCTAAATTGGATAATTGACTGGCTAAACTATCTATATAGCTTAAATCAATGGCTGATTGAGTAACATTACTAAAAGGATAGGAATAAATATATTTATCGACGATATCAGTAGCTAATTCTTTCGGAGACATAAGAGGATTGCTCACCAGCTGGCTTAAAATAGTATCATAAGGCCAACCACCCTCGGGTTCTGACTCTTCTGAGGTAACCAGAATATCAGCATAATCTTTGATCTGATAGGCTACCTCAGTCATTGCCATTAAACAGGCATCCATCCCCACTATATCAATATTTTTCCCTATTTGAGCGCTAATCATAGAGAGGGCATCTTCCAATTCGGGCATAGTTATCTTATCTCCACCGTTAGTATCATCCCAGGCAATATCTTTAGCCAGGTTTAGAGACCTAAATCCTCCTCCGTGGTTCCAGATTACTAGCAAATATTTTTTAGCTGGATAATTATTTGCCGCCCAATTGGCAAAATCGACTAAGGTTTGAGGGTCACCCATATTAAGTTCACCCAAATCAATTTTTAATGTGGAATTTATCAGAACTGGGTTAAAATCCTGAGTGACATAATATCTTCGAGTAGTAGTCCAATTACCATTAGAAGTATCATCAGCATAACCTTGATTACTGGAAGCCAATACACTATAAGGAACCCGATCAACTTGAACTACAATATTTACCTCCGAAGTAGAACCGACCATTTCCATTTCATTAATATCATCAATACCGACACTTTCTAAATTATTATCAGCATCAAGGTAGACCATTACTGTCCATTCGGCAGTTTCATCAATGGGAGGAAATAAGAAACAACCGGTTAGACTGACGGATAAGATAAGTAAGAAAAAAATTATTGCATATTTGTTACTCATAAATAACTACTCCTTTTTGTTTAGTTAGTTGGTTAGCTGGTTCAATTAATCTTCCGATCTACCAATCTACCGATCAAACTAGTCGTTAGTTAATATTTAGTTGGCTATTTAATCGGTTAACCGGTTTACCAGTTGGCTAGTTAATTTATTTTTTGGAAATATTACAAGTTTTCAGCAATTAGTTATCAATTTATTATGTTCTCTGTCATTGTGAGCTCTGATTTATCAGAGCGTGGCAATCCCTTGTTTGATGAGATTGCTTCCCCTGCTTTCGCAGAGCCTGCCCTCATGAAAATGGGGGGGCAGGCTTGTTACACTCCGCAATAACAAATGGGGAGGCTCCTCGCAATGACATTTGAAAATTACTTTTTGATTATGTTTAATAATATAACATATTATAAGTCTAAAGTCTAAAACTTTAGAAATATTGAAAATATTTTTTTAAAAAGAAGGATTTTTAAAATATGTGTCGTAGATAATAATATAATAATATAGATAATAATAAACTAAATAATTAATTTAAGAAAGGAGGATACTAATAAATATTATACAAAAATAGGAAATTATTTATGAAAAAAGCATTAATATTAATAAAAGGAGGAAATTATTTATGAAAAAGAATGTTTTAATAAAAGGTATTCTAGTATTATTAGTAATTACTCTATTAGCTATTGGTTTTACCGGATGTGGAACAGTATACCCCACTACAGGAACAGTTTATATTACAATTTCAGGATACTATAGTGGTTACCCCTATGAAGTTTATATGGATGGTGTTTATTATGGAATCACTTCTGGAGGAAACTATACAATAAGTTATGTTACTCCTGGAACACATTATTTTTATGTACAGGACGACTATTGGTGGTATTATTGGGATTCAGCAACTGTATATATACCAGCTGGACCATACTATATAACTCTTTCTCCTTATTAGGCCTTAATAAATACTACAAATTAAAATAAAGCATTAAATATAGTAAAAAAAATTAAAGGAACAAGCTACATTTTAATTCCACATTTTAGATTAAGTAGCTTGTCCCTTTTATTATTTAAACAAATAATTTTTATAAGAAGAGGATTTTTTGAAAAAATAAGGTGGAATAACCAAAATCGATGCCGTAAAAGCATATGAGCGCGTATGCAATACGCCCCTACTTCTTCTGGTTTCTGTCTTCTTCATGAAGGCATGGGGTCAA
This sequence comes from Atribacterota bacterium, assembly GCA_041490145.1. Lineage (GTDB taxonomy): Bacteria > Atribacterota > Phoenicimicrobiia > Phoenicimicrobiales > Phoenicimicrobiaceae > Infernicultor. Next base: position 198 of record JBGPSO010000115.1, on the reverse strand, counting down.
ATCTTTATTCTTGACAAATAGTTCAATTATTTGACCCCAGTAATTTCAGTAATTTGAGAATAAAGAGTGGGTGGTGGTATGCAAACTACAGTATAAATGTTGCATACACTGGCCAAAGTTTTGGTATATACTGGTAAACAAAATTTATCTGATAGTTTAATATAAAATCATAAAAAAAGGCAGGCTATTCTTCAAATC
>JBGPSO010000114.1:0-5488 GCA_041490145.1 Atribacterota bacterium | reverse complement strand
TTAAATAAATTACCCTTGAAAATCAAAAGAGATAAGATAAAATTGCCATTAAACTGAAGAAGAATTGGAAAGGTAAAAAAAGATGAAATTTCTTCATTTTGCCGACATTCATTTAGGGATAGAAAATTATGGACGGATAGATCCTTCTACTGGTTTACACACCCGATTACAGGATTTTATCAAGTGTTTTAGTTTTGCTATTGACCTTGCCTTAGAAGAAAAAGTGGATTTAGTATTATTTGCTGGTGATGCCTATAAAAACAGTAATCCAAATCCTACTCATCAACGTGAATTTGCCCGGCAAATTTACCGACTTAGCGAAGCTAAAATTCCGGTAATAATGATAAATGGGAATCACGATATTCCTGTTTCTTTTGGTAGAGCTACTTCTTTAGATATCTTCGATACCTTAAATGTTTCTGGTATGAGAGTGGTGACCGAGCCGGAGTTGTTAAATATAGAGACTAAGGCAGGACCTGTTCAAGTCTTTGGTATTCCCTGGCCTACTAAAAACTTATTTTTGGGCAAAGAAGAATATAAAAATTTTACTGATGAAGAAATTACTCTAGAAATTCAAAAAAGAGTAAATAACAAAATTATTGAATATGCCCGAGTGATAAATCCGAATATTCCAGCTATCTTTGCTGCTCACCTGGCTGCTGAAGAAGCAATTTACTCCGGTTCAGAAAGGTCGGCAATAATCGGGAGAGATCCGGTATTTCCTACTCTAATATTAGCTCAGAAAGAGTTTGATTATGTAGCTTTGGGGCATATCCATAAATTTCAGGATTTAAATCTCGATAGCCATCCCCCGGTAGTCTATTCCGGAAGTATCGAAAGAATAAATTTTGGTGAGGAGAAGGATGATAAAGGGGTTTGTTTGGTAAATATTGAAAAAGGCAAAACTTCTTATGAATTTATCCCTGTTCCGGCCAGAAAGTTTGTTACTATAGAGGTTGCCATTTCCGAGGAGCAAGAACCTACCAATGCTTTAATACGAGAAATTGAAAAATATGATTTATCTGAGGCAGTAGTGAGGGTATTTTATACTATGTCAGCAGAGAAAGAAGATTTGATGGATTTTAAAAGAATAAACTCTGCTTTAGAAGGGGCATTTTTAGTAACAACTATTGCTAAAAAGTCTAAACCTGAAGAACGAAGAAAAAGGGTAGAAGAAATTACAGAAGATTTAGGGATGTTGGAAGCTATGGATAAGTATATCCAGAATAATCCTGATTTAGTTTCTTTATCTGAGGAATTAAAAATTTATGCCCAGGAGTTAGAAAAAGAATTTGAAGGGGCAGAAAGGGACGGAAATTGATACCGGTAAAATTAGCTTTGAAAAATTTTTTAAGTTATGGTGAGAATGTTCCCCCTCTTGATTTTACTCAATTTCACGTAGCTTGTCTTTCGGGAAACAATGGACAAGGTAAGTCCGCTCTTCTGGATGCTCTAACCTGGGTAGTATGGGGAGAAGGAAGAAAATCCAGTCAGGAGAAGAAGGCTGATAATAGTCTACTTCGGATTGGTCAGAAAGATATGCAGGTGGAATTTGTATTTGATCTGGAAGGGGATAGATATCGCATTATTAGAAATTATTCTATTGTGCAGAAAAGTTCCCGTTCCAGCCTGGAATTTCAGATATATAACCCGAAAGATGATAAGTATATATCTCTCACCGCTCCCTCTATTCGAAAAACTCAGGAAAGAATTACCAAAACTTTAAGGATAGATTATCGAACCTTCATAAATTCTGCTTTTATCCTCCAGGGTCGGATAGATGAATTTAGCCGAAAAAGCGCTCGGGAAAGAAAGGAAATCTTATCCGAGATTTTAGGCCTCTCTCACTATGATGAACTGGCCAATTTAGCTAAATCCCATCTTAAAGAAATTAATAATATTATGATGACCAAAGGAAGCCGGTTGGAATATATCTATCAGGAGATAGCCAATATTGATTCTTATAAACAAAAGATCAAGAAATTGTCGGACAGTTATGAAGATATTTCCCAAAAAATAAAGAAAAAAGAAGACCAGTTAAACAAGTTAAAAGAGGATATAAATCTATTAAAGCATAAAAAGGAGCAATTTGAAGAATTAAAAGACCGAACCGAACAACAAAGGCAGGAGATTGGACAAGGGCAAAAACAGATTGAATTAAAAAAGAAAGAAATAGCAGATTCTAAAAAAATAATTTCCCAAAAAGAAATTATTTTAAACAATTTTATAAATTATCAGAAATTCAATACAGAAAATAATGAACTTACTCTAAAGCTGCAAAAGATTAGAAAAATAGAAGAGGAAAGAATACTTACCGAGAGAAAAATAGAAAGTGGGAAGACGGATTTAACGGTAGAAATTAGAAATAAACGAGATAGATTCAGAGATTTACAGGTTAAAGCTGAGCGGGAGCTAAAGAGCAAAACCGAAGTTTTAGAAGCAGAAAAAAAGAGGAGAGAGATAAAATTTTTCGAAGAGCAGAGTGAAGAAATTCGTAAAAAAGGTAGCGAGCTTAATATAGAAATAAATACCATTAAAGGTCAGATAGAAAGATTAGAAAAAGACCATAGAGATAATAGAGAAAAACTGCATCTGTTAAGGGAGAATCCAGAAGGAGAGTGCCCCTTGTGTGAAGCTAAGTTAAATGCAGAGAGAAAGAAGAAGATTGAAACTAATATAAGCAGAGAAATAAATTTAAATCTTAAAGAGATAGAAAGGTTAAAAAAAGAAGAAGAAAAATTAGGTATACCAAGAGAAGAATTAGTGAAAAGATGGAGAGAGATTAATCAAAAATTAAAAGACAAAGATATATGGCAACAGAAGCTAAGTAAGGTACGTCTTGAGTATGAGGAATCTAAACAAGCGGCAAAATTAATAGTTGGTTTGCAGGGGGAGATTAAGGAAATAGAAAAAATAATAAAAGAAAAGAAATATGCTTTAGAGGAACAGAAAAGGTTAAAAGTGCTTGAAGTGCAAATTAAAAATATTGGTTATGACGAAGAAAAGCATCGCCAACTTAATGGTAAGATTGAAGAATTACGTAACGCCCCTTTAGAAAAAGCAAAATTAGAAGAGGCAGAGAAAAAGATTGATTCTTTAAGAGACATACTTTCCGAATTAAAAGAGAATTATCAGCAGAAAGAATTAAATTGGAAAGATCTGGAGAAGAGGAAAGAGAAGATAAAAATAGAGCTAAAAGATTTACCTTTGTGGAAAGAAAAATTAATTCAAGAAGAACAATTTTTAAAACAAAACCAAATTCTTAAAGATAAAATTTTAGAAGAAAGAGGAGGATATCAGAGTAAATTTGAGCAGTGCCTTAAATTAGAAAAAGAAAAGAAAGAGATAAAAAAAGAATTAGAAGGAAGTAAGAGAGAGCAGAATATTTACGAAAAATTAATGGTGGCTTTTGGGAAGAATGGGATTCAAGCCTTAATTATTGAAAATGTTTTACCTGAAATAGAAGAAGAGGCTAATAACCTGCTGGCTAAGTTGACCAATAATAGTACTCAGATAACCATTGAGTCTCTTCGGGATTTGAAGAGCGGAAAAATTAAAGAAACTTTAGATCTAAAGATAAGTGATGAACTGGGCATCCGTGACTATGAACTATACAGTGGAGGAGAATCATTTCGGATAGATTTTTCTTTGAGGATTGCTCTATCAAAATTATTGACTAGAAGGGCAGGGACTAAATTGAGAACACTGGTTATGGATGAAGGATTTGGAACTCAAGATGAAGAAGGTCTGGATAATTTAGTCCAGGCTATCCAATCTATAAGTGATGATTTTGATAAGATCTTGGTTATTACTCATCTGGAATCATTAAAAGATGCCTTCCCGGTAAGGATTGAAGTGACTAAACTTCCGGAAACTGGTTCCCGATATGAGATTATAAAAAATTAAGGTAGTTATTCAGTGTATGGCCATTATTATGCCTCTCTTTAAAGATTTTTTGAAAATTATCTCGAATATAGTTATAATAAAAAACAAAAAACTCAAAGGAGTATAATATGAGCGTTAAGTATGAATTGTTTGGAACAACTCTAGAAGGGGAAAAAGTCGGGAAATTCATTTTAAATAACTCCCAAGGGGTTACGGCCACGGTAATGAGCCTAGGCAGTACCATTATTTCCCTTAAAATGCCTGACCGAGAAGGAGAAATTAAAGAAGTAACTCTCGGGTTTGATAATCTTCCACAATATTTGGTTAGTCATTTTTATTTTGGTGCCGTAATCGGTCGTTTTGCTAATCGTATCGCCAAAGGAGTTTTTCAGTTGGATGGGGTTAGATATTATCTTGCTCGTAATGAGAATGGTCTGAATCACCTGCATGGTGGAAACAAGGGATTTGATAAGGTTGTCTGGCAAGCTGAGAGTTTCAAAGACATTGCTTTAACCGGAGTGACCTTCTCTTATCTCAGTTCAGATGGAGAGGAAGGATACCCTGGAAATCTAAGAGTGACAGTAACCTACAGTCTGAATGAAGATAATGAGTTTAAAATTGAATATAATGCTCAAACAGATAAACCTACTATTGTGAATCTAACTAACCATACTTACTGGAATTTGGCTGGTGCAGGTTCTGGAACAGTTATGAATCATAAGTTGACTCTTAAAGGTAAAAAATACCTCCCGGTTAATAATAATCTAATCCCCACCGGAGAAATTAAGACTGTTTACGGTACCCCTATGGATTTCACCAAGCCGAAATTAATTGGAAAAGATATTAATGATACTGCAGGCGGTTATGACCACTGCTTTGTTATCGAATCCTCAAATCAAGAGCGGAGCCTGGCGGCAAAGCTTTATGAACCGGAAAGCGGTCGCACTATGGAAATTTTAACCACCACACCAGGTATCCAATTTTATTCTGGGAACTTCCTTGACAATATTAGAGGTGCAGGCGGAGCGCTATTTCAGAAACACAGTGGCCTCTGCTTGGAAACCGGATTTTTCCCTAATTCAGTTAATGAACCTGAGTTTACCTCTCCCATCCTATATCCAGATAGAACATACCACCAGGTTACGATACACCGCTTTTTTACTGATTAAGTTAGAACTTTTTGTACCTCCCGAATATCTCCTCTTAAAAATAAGTTGACAAATACGGCTAATAAAATATATAATAGTTGTACGGATAACCGTATAAGTTATAATGTTGTATATTAACCTATAAAAGCTAATCTTCAAAGTTCGGGATGATTGAGAAATACTTTTGATCCGGAATGGCCAAAGGTTGAAGTAGAGTATCATGGAGAAAAGATAAGCAGGCCGGGCATTTTATTGAGGGATAAAAGAATAAGTAGGGGGGATACTACTCTTTACTAATAAAGGAGGTGAAAAAAGAATAATGATTCTTGGCAGCACTTTGTATTGAGGTTGCTAGAGTGAGGTTATTGTTAAAAAATTATTAAGAAATATTAAAAAGGAGAAAAAATTATGTTTATGAAAAACACTCAAAAAATTATGATCATGTTAGTTATAAT
>JBGPSO010000113.1:0-5626 GCA_041490145.1 Atribacterota bacterium | reverse complement strand
TTTGATTATTTGTCCAGCTTATTACCTCAAATACGACAGGGGATATGGCATTATGGCATATTTTAATTTATAGGATATCGATAATTCCCATATTCCCACTTGACATATTTTCCACTATAGATTATGTTGTATAAAGAGGTGGATAAAATGAAAACTAAGAAAAAAGAGTTCATTAACCATATTGATGGAAAATTTATATCTGCAGGCACAAGAACCATTGATTCTAAAAATAGAATAACCATAGGTGAAAAAATTGCAAAATTAATTAGTACTCAGACTGAAGCTGATGAGTTTCAGATTTTCTATAATGAAGAAGGTGATATTTTACTAAGACCTATGGTCTCTATTCCCAGCAAGGAAGCTTGGATTTATCAAAATCCTCAAGCCTTAAAGTCAATTCGTCAGGGATTAGCTGAAGCAAAAGAAGAAAAGACCGAAAAAGTAGAAAATTTGGAAGAATTTCTGGAAGATTTATGAAATTTATATTAAGTTTTACTCCTATTGCTAAAAAGGCGCTGAAAAATCTAAAAGAAAATTCAGGAAAGAAAAAGCAGTATAAAGCAGTGGTAAAAACTTTAAAATTATTAACCCAAAATCCCAAGCATCATAGCTTACAAACCCACATATATCATTCGCTTCAAGGATCAAGTGGTGAAAAGGTTTTTGAGGCTTATGCTGAACAGAGTACTTCAGCAGCATATAGAGTTTTCTTTTATTATGGTCCATTTAAAGGTGAAATTATGATTTTTACAATTATCCCTCATCCTTAGGGAGAAAGGAAAATGGAGTTAGGCTTTGCAGGCTTCACAAATTCATATTTTTATTGGTAAAATCAAAGGGGAGGGGTAAGATCTTCACATTTGACATAAGTTTTTAATTGAACCATCCAATGATTATTATAGCGGAAAGAATTACTGATAAAGGAATGGACCAGAAAGGATCTAAAAAATTATAGAGAAATATCAATTTTAATCTTTTATGGTAAGATCGAGAGGACCTGTCTTTGCTTTCATAAATTAAAATCAAATAATTTTTTGAGGTAGGGAAAGTCCCCACAAGTTCTTGACACTAATAACGCACATTATTTTGTTGACAAAATACAGTCGACAAGATAAAATAAAAAACATAGAATAGTTAAATCTTTAAAGAGAAGGTAAAAACCATGAAAGAATATCTTGAAGATTTAGGAAACTATTTATCCCTCAAAGATCGAGTCTACCAGAATATAAAATTTCAGATTATAAGAGGCAATCTAAAACCTGGTACACGTTTACCGGAAGAAAAATTATCGAGAGCCATGAATGTAAGTAGATCTCCCATCAGAGAAGCTTTCAATAGATTGGAAAAAGAGGGATTTGTTACTATCCTTCCCCGAAAAGGAGCAGCAGTTTCTAATATTACCACTGAAACAATAGAAGATATCTTTGAAATCAGGGAAACCCTCGAATCATTGGCGGTTAAAAAATCTTTAGGGAAAATATTTATAGATGAATTAGAAAAAGTCGGGGATAATTTTAAAGAATTTATTAATAAATCTGAAAACGCTGAAAATCGTATTCAGTATCTAGTTCTGGATAAAAAATTTCATGATCTTCTTAGCCAAAATTGCGGCAATAAAAAACTTATCGAATTACTGGCTAACCTTCAGGAACAGATACATTGGTTAAGGAATACCTCTCTTAAGAGAACTACTTTTTCCGGATCAGTAAGAGAGCATCTGGCTATTATAGAAGCTTTAAAGGGAAACGACAAAAAACTTATTACTAAGACCTTACTTCAACACTTAGAAAGAGCTAAAGAGTCTTCGCTTATAGAGGTTAACTCTTGGAGTGCTACTTCTAAATAGATGAAAACATGAAAACATAATAAACATTTATATTTTTATCTTTATAATCTTTAAAAGGTAAAAAATAAACGGAGCAGAGAGGCATGGGGTCAAATCTTTATTCTTGACAAATAGTTTAATTAACTGTCAAGAATAAAGATTTGACCCCAGTAACTACAGTAAACCAGTAAACTTGTAGAAGGGAGGGGAGTAAAAAAGGTAATTGTTCAGGGAATAAAGAATAAGATGTAAGTAAAGCGGAAAATAAAAATATCAGCGTAAATATGTGGCTGTATAGCTACAAATAAATTTTTAAAGGAGAGTATGATGGGTAAAAAATTAACCAAAGAGGAGCTTTTGGCAAAGGCTAATGAACCGAAGATGTTCGCCATGAAGTATCATCCGTTTTATCGGGGCAAAATAGGTGTAGAGATTAAGGCCCCGGTGAGAAGTTACCAAGATTTTGCGATCTGGTATACTCCCGGTGTAGCGGAACCCTGCCTGGACATTCAAAAAAATAAAAATAAGGTATATGAACACACCAATAAAGGAAATTTTGTTGCTGTTGTTACCGATGGGACAAGAGTCCTTGGTTTGGGGGATATAGGGCCTGAAGCAGCTCTTCCCGTAATGGAAGGTAAGGGAATGCTATTTAAATATTTGGGTGGGGTAGATGCATTTCCCATATGTTTAAATACTAAAGACCCTGATGAGATAATTAATGCAGTTAAATGGCTTGTTCCCACATTTGGAGGTATAAACCTTGAAGATATTGCTAAACCAAAATGTTTTTATATTCTTGAGAGATTACAGAAAGAGTTAGATATTCCTGTCTGGCATGATGATCAGCAAGGAACAGCTCTGGTTACCTTAGCCGGGTTAATTAGTGCCTTGAAGGTGGTTGATAAAAAGATGGAAGATGTCTCTATTACTTTCATTGGTGCAGGAGCAGCAAATATAAACTGCGCCAAGTATATAATGTTAGCCGGAGCGAATCCAGAAAAAATGATAATGGTGGATAGTAAAGGGATTCTTCACCAGGGAAGAATAGAATTAAAGAAAGAGCCTACCAAATGGAATATATGCGAGAAGACGAATAAGGGGGGAAGGACGGGTGATATAAAAGAAGCTCTTAAAAAAGCTGATGTTTGTATTGCTTTATCCAAGTCTGGTCCCGGTACAATAAAGAAAGAGGAAATCGCTGGTATGGCTAAGGATGCCATCGTTTTTGTCTGCGCTAATCCTATTCCTGAAATATGGCCCTGGGAAGCAAAAGAGGCAGGAGCAAGAATTGTAGCTACCGGCCGTTCCGATTTTCCTAATCAGGTGAACAATTCTCTTGGGTTTCCTGCTATGTTTAGGGGCGCTTTGGATGTGGGCGCAAGAAGTATAACCGATGAAATGTGTATTACTGCAGCAAGGGCTATATCTAATTATGCAGAAGAAAGGGGATTGAATGAAGAATATATAATTCCCACTATGGGAGAAACAGAGATGTTTATTCAGGAAGCGGTAGCCGTAGGCTTGAAGGCCATAGAGCAGGGAGTAGCCAGAATAAAGAGGAGTAAGGAGGAGTTAAGAGAACTTGCTTCTTCAGCTATAAAAAAATCCCAGGGGATTACCAAACTTCATATGGAAAAAGGTTTTATTCAGCTTCCTCCAGAATAAAAAACTGTAAAATGGGAAAAAGGAGATAGATAAATGCGCAAGGTAGAGGCGGAAAGAATTAAAAAGAAGGTTAAGGAGCTATTTTTAAGAGCAAATTACCATATCGGAGAAGATGTTTTAACTGCGCTAAAAGAAGCACGAGAAAGCGAGGTTTCAGAGGTTGGTTGTTCAGTGCTTGATATGTTAATCGAGAATTACAAAATAGCTTCAGGGGAAGAGATTGCTATCTGCCAGGATACAGGTTTGGCTGTTTTATATGTGGAGCTGGGTCAGGAGGTTTATATCATAGGGGGAAATTTTCGGGAGGCAGTTAATGAAGGAGTTAAGGAAGCTTATACGGAAGGATATTTAAGGAAATCTATGGTAGATGACCCGGTATTTACCCGAAAAAATACGGAAACGAATACCCCAGCGATTATATATACTGATATTGTTCCTGGAGATAAGATTAAATTTATGGTTACTCCTAAGGGGTTTGGCAGTGAGAATATGAGTGCCTTAGCTATGATGAAACCTGCTGATGGACCAGAAGGAATTAAAAATTTTGTAGTAGATACTATAAGGAAGGCTGGTCCTAACCCTTGTCCACCCACTATAGTAGGTGTAGGTATTGGGGGGACTGCAGATAAAGCTTTGGTTATCGCTAAAAAGGCACTTTTTCGTAAAATTGGAGAACACCATCAGGATGAACGATACGCCCAGATGGAAAAGGAGATTTTAGAACAAATAAACAATTTAGGAATTGGACCTGCGGGTTTAGGCGGAAGAACTACAGCGTTGGCAGTAAATATTGAATATACTCCTACGCACATTGCTGGTATGCCGGTAGCGGTGAATGTTTGCTGTCATGCAGCTCGTCATGCAGAAGGGATTTTGTAAAGGAGGATTTATCAATGGCAAAAATTGTAAAGATTGTTACTCCGTTAACGGATGAGGTGGTTTCTAATTTAAAAGCGGGGGATATGGTAAGTATTACCGGGTATATATACACCGGTAGAGATGCAGCACATAAACGGTTATTCTCTCTTCTGCAGAAAGGAGAGAAATTACCCCTTGAGATTAGGAATCAGATTATTTACTATGTTGGTCCAGCTCCTGCTAAGCCTGGTTATGCTTGCGGTTCTGCCGGTCCAACTACAAGTTATCGCATGGATCCCTATGCTCCAGCGCTCCTCGATAAAGGACTTAAGGGGATGATTGGTAAAGGACTTCGTTCTAAGGAAGTAATTGAGAGTATGAAAAAGAATAACGCAGTTTATTTTCACGCTGTTGGTGGGGCGGCAGCTCTCATTGCTAAAAGCATAAAGAAATCAGAAGTTGTAGCTTATGAAGATTTAGGCGCAGAGGCTATTCACCTTTACTACGTGGAGGATTTTCCAGTAATTGTGGTGATAGATTCGGCAGGAAATAATTTTTATGAGACGGAACCGCCCAAGTACGCTAAATAAATTTGTAAAATAGTCTAATAAGGAGCAATAGGTAATCTTCCCTGAAAGAGAAAAAAACAAAAACATAGGATTAGAGGGAAAAAAGAAGATATTTTTAGAAAAGCTAACTATTACAGTAAGGAGGAAAAAATGACTAAAGTAGAAGATTATGATATGCCTGAGGAGCTCTATTATCACCAAGAACATATGTGGGCAAAAGTGGAAGGAGATAAAGTTAGAGTGGGTTTAAGCGATTTTTCTCAGAAACTTGCCGGGGAGATAAGTTATATTGAAATGCCTGAAGAAGGAGGCCAGGTAAATCAGGATAAAGTTGTGGGTAGGTATGAGACAGGAAAATGGTTAGGCAAGATATATGCCCCCGTTTCTGGTGAGGTAATAAGTATAAATGAAGACGCTGAGGATGACCCTACCCTGATCAATAAGGACCCTTATGGTGAGGGATGGATTTTTGAGATGAAGATGAGCGACTCTGCCCAGCTTGCTAATTTAATGAAGGGAGAAAAGGCGGTGGAGTGGTTAAAGGGAGAAATCACCAAACATGAAAAGGAAAAAAATAAGTAATGTATCTATTTAATTTAGATAAACTTCCCGGGCAGCAATCTATGCTTTTTTTCCACCTTCTTGCCCGGATGGGAATAGAAGCTTTGGTGTTGGTTTCTCCGAAAATTCCTTTAGCAAGCATAGG
>JBGPSO010000112.1:0-5629 GCA_041490145.1 Atribacterota bacterium | reverse complement strand
GTGCTTCCACATGGCATGGGTATGCATAATCCCCGATGATATTTCTCACGGTATCCGCATTTGGTCCGATTACAGCAATCGATGCAATATCTTTCCTGATGGGAAGTAAATCTCCCTGATTTTTTAGAAGCACAATCGACTTTTGTGCTATTTTGTGTGCAAGTGCCCTCTGCTCTGGTGTATCAAATACCATGGCGGTTTTTTCTTCATCCACATAGGGGTTTTCAAAAAGCCCCAGTAAAAATTTTATTTTGAGTACTCTCCTAACAACTGTGTCAATCAGTGACTCCTTCACCAAACCCTTTTCCACTGCAGCCTTCAATGGTTTTCCATAGCAGTCGGTGCTCGGGAGTTCCACATCGACGCCAGCCTCAAGGGCTATCTTGGCCGCATGATCCTTGTCTTTTGCAGCATGATGATAGTCATAGAGCATATTGATGCCAAAATAATCGGATACCAGCAGCCCGTCAAAGCCCCATTGATCTCTCAGGATATCCCTTAAAAGTTCTTTTGAACTATGACAAGGGATACCATCCAGTTCATGGTATCCTGGCATGATGGAGGCAATCCCGGCTTCTTTCACAGCTGCTTCAAAAGGCATCAAGAATACCTCGCGCATTTCTCTTTGGGAAATATGTCCTGGTGCCCAGTTCATTCCCCCTTCCGAAGCACCATACCCAACAAAGTGTTTCCCGGTTGCCATCACACCCTTCTTCCAATCACTATCCTGAATTCCCTTTATATAGGATACTCCCATCTGCGAAACAAGGTAGGGGTCTTCTCCGAAAGTTTCTTCCACCCTTCCCCATCTCGCATCCCTGGAAATATCCAATACAGGAGCAAGAGCTTGATGGGCACCTACTGCTCTCATTTGTTCCTTTATGACATTGCCCATTTCTTCTACTGACTTAGGATCCCAAGTACTCGCCACCCCTATAATCTGGGGAAAACACGTAGCCCCTTTTGCCATATACCCACTGCAGGATTCTTCATGGATGATAGCCGGAATACCGAGACGGGTATTTTTAACCAGATACTTTTGTATTTGATTTGCCGTTCTGGCAGAAACAGGTGGATCAAAATTGCTTGCCCCGCCAAGACGGGTTATTTGTCCAATACCATTGCTCATTAGGGCATTTGACTTGTCATCTGAAAATTTCTTCCCTTCCAATACTTCATATACCCAGATACCGCTGAGCTGAGCGATTTTCTCATCCAGGGTCATAAGAGATAAAAGATTTTCCACTCTTTTTTTGACCGGTTGACCAGCATCTAGATAAACTTTCTTTTGTATATCATGTTTTTTTATCATTTTTAAAAACACCTTTCCTATATAAAATTGTTTTATATGATTTTCCCAAACAAAATCCACGGTTTTCTAAAAATCTCGGTGTTTTGTGCAAGACAACTAACCTTTGATGGCACCCGCAGTAAGGCCGGAAATGATCTGTCGCTCCGCAAAGAGATAAAAAATAACCGCCGGTACTGCGGACAGGATTACGAAAGCTGCTACCAGAGCTAAATTCACTCCGTACTGGCCCTGGAACTGCATCGTACCGAGAGGAAGGGTCCAAAGTGACTCATTATTTAATAGCACTAGAGGTACAAGCAAATCATTCCAACTGGCGACCATAGTCAAAGATGCAATCGCCGCCAGCGCCGGACGCGTCAACGGAAGCAGAATTCGCCAGAAAAAACCAAAAGCATTACAACCGTCTATATAAGCAGCATCTTGCAAATCAAAAGGTACAGACTTAAAAAAGCCGCGTAGAATTACTATACCAATGGAAAGCTGAAATGCAGTTTGAATCAGGATTACTCCCCAGAGATTATTGGTCAATCCTATTTGGCGCACTATGAGATACACCGGCAAAATTGCAATAGTAACTGGGAACATAAGGCCCAGGGTAAGAAAATTGAAGATAAAATTCTGGCCACGGAATTTCATGCGCGAAAGTGCAAAAGCAGCCAGGCTACAAATAATTACCACACCTGATGTCGTCGCCAGCATAACTAAGAAACTGTTTAAAAGCATAGTCCAAAAAGTCGGAATGCTTAAAACCTTGGCAAAGTTTTCCCAGTTCGGGGGAATTGGAAGGGTATAAGGACGGGTCATGAACTCGCCGCGCGTCTTGAGTGCACCGAAAATAAGCATTAAGATAGGTATGATTACTATCAGTACGACTATAGACAGTACAATATACTGAAAAATCCTCGGGAGGTTTTTTTTCAAAGTTCTTCTTTGTTGTAAATAATTAGCTGACATAAATCAATCCTTTCTAGTTTAGGTAATCTGCCTGGCGTACAAGACGCAGGTAACCCAGCGAAAAGACCAGGGAAATGAGTAACATCACAATAGCCACCGCTGAGCCATACCCCAACTCGAAACGCACAAAGCTAAAACGATACATATACGTGGACATGACCTCACTGGCATTGACCGGACCACCCTTGGTCATAATCCAGACCAGAGCAAATACCTGCATCGACCCCAAAACAGATAGGTAAATGGTCGTGCGGATGATGCTACCAATCAACGGTATGGTTATATGCGTTATCATCTGGCGAGTATTTACGCCATCAATTAAAGCAGCTTCTTCGATTTCTGGCGGTATGTTTTGTAGACCTGCCAGATACAAAAGCATGTAGAATCCAAAATATTTCCAGGTCAGTACGACAAAGAGCGCCAGCATAACCGTCCTGGTATCTCCCAACCAGGGTATAGCTTTTAGGCCTGGAATGAGGATCAGAAGAGCATTTATAAAACCTCGTTTCGAGTCGGGGTTGAAGAGAATCATCCACATAATACCGGTAATGACTTCGGAAAGAACATAAGGCATGAAAAAGATCGTGCGAAAAAAAGCGCGCCCACGCAGATTGCGTCCCACCATGAGAGCTAGCGCCATGGCCAATGGTAGTTGAATAACCAAAGATAATACAACGATTAACAGTCCATGCCCTACCGACTTTAGAAAGATCCAGTCGGTCAGGATACGTTTGAAGTTGTCCAGCCCAATAAAGTCAACCGCCGGACCAAAACCCTTCCAGTTAAAAAAACTATAGTAAACGGATTGAAAGATTGGATAGACCAGGAAGAAAGAGAAAAGTACAATGGCTGGCAACAAGAACAATACAATGGTTAGCTTATTTTGAAGGCGGCGAGGAGACTTTTTCTCTCGCGGTAATACCAGGAAATCCTTGCCAACTGAAGTTATCTTCACAAAAAATCTCCTTTCTGACTGGTAAAATGTGCGGGGATCAAGTATTTGAAACTCAATCTCCGCACATTCTTACTTAAACGTGACTTACTTTATTTCTTGAACTGCAGAGTCTTCAATGGCTTGAGCAGCCTTTTCAGGCGTTAATGTACCAGCGAAAAGTCCCTGAACGCTATCGTTCACAACAGAACCAACTGCTGGAGGCATTGCCTGGTCGTAATACAATTGGAAATACTTAGCGGCATTTGTCCCTGCTTGAACTAGCTTTAGCAAAGGATCACTTACGCCAATTTCAGCACCTTTGACAACAGGCAAAGAAAGGTTTATTTCAGCCTGAGCTTTTTGCGAATCCAAACTGCTGATGTATTTAAGGAAATCCACAGCCTCTGGCGGAGCATTTTTACCAACTACAAATCCATTTCCTCCACCAAGTGCATCGGCAGGATCACCGGCACCTCCCTCAACAGCCGGGAAGGAGAACCAGCCCGCCTTTTCACCAAGTCCCAATTTATCAATACTATTATCCGCGAATGCAGCAGGAGCCCACTGCCCCATTAAATCCATTGCAGCCTCACCATTACCCATCAAAGTGGGTTCATCAACACCCCAGGTTGCAGCAAGGAAGCCTTTCTGAAAAGGCTCGAGTGCAACGAGTTCCTGAAGCTTCTTACCTGCTTCAATGAATGGAGCATCTGTGAAGGAGCCTTCTCGAGAGTAAGCTGCATCGAAGGCAGCCTTTCCACCAATTCGAACAGCCAGATATTCCCACCAGAAGGCGCCGGGCCACTTATCTCCCTCGCCCAGAGCGATGGGTGTGATGCCTGCTGCTTTCAGTTTCTGCACATCTTCAAAAAGTTCGGTCCAGGTTGCGGGAGGATTATCAATACCAGCCTTAGCAAACAGAGCCTTATTGTACCAGAAGCCGACCATACCCATATCCCGCGGGACACCGTAATTCTTTCCTAAGTAGCTATATACTCCCAGGGCACCTGGTGCAAATGTATCACGCCAGCCATCCCTGTCCAGATCGGTAGTGATATCCTTTAGCAGACCAGCCTTGGCGTATTCGTTCATCACACCGCCGCCCCAGCTCTGGAAAATATCGGGGGGTTCACCAGACAGCATAACCGTGGTCATCTTGGTCTTGAAATTCTCGTTCTCGTAGCTTGTAATCTCGATGGTAACATTCGGATGAGCTGCCATATATTCATCGGCAAGTTTTTCCCATAACGCTATTTGGTTATCTACGACCTGAATATGCCACCAGGTGATATTCACCGGTGCTTCTGCCGCCAGGGTTGTGAATACTCCACTTACCAGTAAAATTCCAATCAGAAACAATACTAAAATATATTTTTTCATAATAAAAATCTCCTTTAAAAATAAAATTAAAATGTAATACTTGCACCAAAAGCAAAAACTAAATTTCTACTTCGCAATAATCGTGTTAGGCAAATTTACGTTTTTAGAAATATATATCCCCCCTTTCTGTTGTTTGATGCTTACTATAGATATTTGCGGAATTATGTGGCCTAATATATTCTTCGAAGATTTCTTTTTTTATTACTTATTTTAAGTATTATATTATTATCTTTTAGTATAATACATTACTTTTAAAATTTAGTCAAGGACCCTAATTATTTTCACATTTTTTGTATTCTTTTTTCAGTGCTCTCATTAGAGAAAGGTGCAGTAGTGCAATAAGTAAGGGAAAAAGGGGACGGTTCTCTCTTTTACCAGGGCTAGAAGAACCCTTCACTTGCTGATAATTATAAATCAAGCAATATTTTATAAAATTATTTTGATAGAAGATCTTTAATTTATTTTTCCGGATACCGGGTCATAATTATAAGCCCTAAGAAAACTACTATACTTCCTAATACCGGAGCTAATCTTACTCCCAGGGGATTACTGATATCTTTCCCGAAGATAGAATATAAAAGAGCAAGGCTTGCAGTCGAAAGTCCTAAATTGAGTTTCATAAAGAAACCCTGGACCCCAAAATACATACTCTTTTTCCTTTCTTAGAAATTCTACTATTAATTCACACCATAGGTTTTTTCGATATATTTCTCTTCAAACTCAACATTTTTATCTTCCTGATACTCTGCTTTTTCTCTTGCCTCATACAATCTTTTTATGTTTAAATTAGCCGTTATCAGGTGATTTCCCTCATAAGAGGAAGATAAAGATAAAACTCCATCTTTTTTTTCAGTCATTAATAGAGGAGCAAATATGCCAGCTTTTCCGGTAAAATGCATCCCGGCCATCCATCCATTTAAGGAGGATTTTAAACCATACAGATATGATTCTTGTACTCTGGGCCAAATCCCTCTTAGGGCTTTCCATACAGTATATTCTTCTAAATTAGCAATGGGCAAAATAACTATATCTGCTCCTATCTCTCTGGC
>JBGPSO010000111.1:0-5753 GCA_041490145.1 Atribacterota bacterium | reverse complement strand
GTTTTAGCTAAAAAAATGGCCTTGTCCCCTTCCAGAGGAAGCCGAATAATAGATAACTTGGTTAGAAAAGGCTATCTATTAAGAATAGTAAACCCGGCAGACCGAAGATCTTTTGTGGTATCTCTTTCTTTTAAAGGAGCTAAAATTAGAAAACAGATTAAGCAGGAAAGGAATAATTGCGAAAAAAGAATCATAAAAAGTTTTTCTGAAAAAGAAGTGGATTTAATAAAAGAAGGACTAGAATTAATTACTAAGATTTTTAACTAAAAATAGAAATAATTTTAAATTAAAAAGGAGAAAAGGATCGATGGAAAATAGTAAACCAATAGAAGTAGAAGTAAATGAAAATAATTTTCAACAGGAGGTTTTAGAATCCTCTACGCCTGTTTTAGTAGATTTTTGGGCTTCCTGGTGTATGCCTTGCCGGATGTTATCCCCAACTATTGAAAAATTAGCCGAGGAAACCCAGGGCAAGCTTAAAGTATGTAAATTGAATACTGATGAGAACCAGCACATTGCTGCTCAATATGGTATCCAGGGGATACCTACTCTGATCTTCTTTAAGGAAGGCAAAGAAGTTGATCGCACCGTAGGAGTATTACCAAAACAGAGGATACAAGAAAAACTAAATTCTATTCTTTAATTTTAACTTACTCCAGTTAAGGGAGTGAATAAAAAATCAATAACTAAAAAATTAAAATAATAGTCAAAGCTGAACTTCCAGGGATAGACAAAAAAGATATAAAGATCTCTCTAAGTGAAAATACATTAACCATCCGTGGAGAGAGAAAAGAGGAAAAAGAAGCAAAAATTGTAATACGCCCCTACTTGGGTAGTTTTGTTTTTAGTCTTTCTTTTCCTTTTTCCCCTTAGTAATAAGCATATTTAAATCTAATATACTTTTCTGTATCTCAATCAATTTATTTTTAATATTATTTATATTTAATTCTTTATTATCAGCACTACCATTAGTCTCGTATTCCAATCTTGGTAATATTAGCCCAAAGGTTGATTTTAATTTTTCTATACTCTCTCCTATCTCTTTACCTTCTTTGCTTCTTCTGTCTATCTCAATTCTTCCACCAGTCAAAACTGTTTCTCCCTCAATAGATAAAGTTTCTCTTAATTCTGGAATATGAGTTTTAATTTTTAATTCTTCTTCAATTTTTCTAGAAACTTCCTCTATTGCTTCCTCTTCTCCGTGAACTATAAATATTTTTTTAGGTTTGTTTTTAAAGCCTTTTATCCACCACATTATTCCTTCTCTATCCGCATGACTTGAAAAACCCTCCAAAGAATGTATTTCAGCATTTACCTGAATTTCTTCTCCAAATATTTTGACCACCCTCTCGCCCTCTTTTATCCTTCTGCCTAAAGTACCATTAGCTTGATAACCGACAAATACAATACTGGATTCTTTTCTCCATAAATTATGTTTTAGATGATGTTTTATCCTTCCCGCAGTACACATTCCGCTGGCTGAAATTATTACTTTACTTTCCTGGGAGAGATTTAATTGTTTAGATTCCTCCACAGTTTTAGTAAATTTTAAATTATGAAAATCCAAAGGGTTATTTCCCGCTTTTATGAGATTTAAGGTCTTTTCATCAAAACAATCTGGATTTCTCAAAAATATTTCTGTCGCTGAAACAGTTAGGGGACTATCTATATAAACTGGGACCTTTAAAAAATCCTGATCTTCAGTTTTAATATATTCATTATAATATTTATTTAGCTCATAGATTATATCTTGGGCTCTTTCCACTGCGAAAGAAGGAATTACTACATTCCCGCCTCTTTTTACAGTAGTATTTATAATAGAGATTAGTTTTTTGGCATCATCTTCTGAGGGGTGATGCAACTTATTTCCATAAGTCGATTCTACAATCAGATAGTCTGCTCCGTCGATAAGATAAGGGTCTCTTAAAATTGGCCTATCCCGCCTCCCTAAATCTCCTGAAAATACTAACTTAGCCTCTTTATTATCTTCTTTTATCCATAGCTCAACTATGGAGGACCCTAATATATGCCCCGCATCTCTAAATCTTAAAGTAATTTCCTCGTTCAATTCTATTTTTTGGTCATATAGAACCGGTTTAAAATATTTCAAACTCTCTTCCGCTTCTTTCACGGTATAGAGAGGTTCTCTCAACTCTTCTCCTGATCTATTTCTCTTTCGATTATCCCATTCATTCTCCATCTCCTGGATATGCCCGCTATCTGGAAGCATAATAGAACTTAGATCAGCAGTCGCTTTAGTACAGTATATGTTCTCCTTAAAACCTTTCTTGATCAGTTTGGGTATTCTTCCGCTGTGGTCCATATGGGCATGAGACAGAACCATAAAATCGATCTCTTCAGGATTAAAGTTAAAAGGTTCATAATTCATTCTATTAATTGACTTGCTCCCCTGGAATAGACCACAATCTATTAAAAATTTAGTATTCTCAGTTTCAATTAAAAAATTAGATCCGGTAACCATTTTGGTAGCACCTAAAAAAGATATTTTCATCTTAGTTCCCCTTTTAATAAGATAATATTTCTGTTATCTTTGCCTTCATCTCACTCTTATCACATATTATATTATGTAGTATAGGCTTATTTTTAAGGTCTTTCATTCCTGGTGGAATTGGTAGCTGGCTTAAATTTGCCATCTTTTCGATTAATTCAAAATCATCGTATTTTTTATATTCCTTACTTATTGATTCCATTACACTGGTAGTAAATTTAAAGGGGCTGGCTGTGGCTACAATAACTGTTTTGGTCTTGTCTTGAGTTTCATTAACATACTTCTTATAAACAACATAACCTACTGCAGTATGAGGGTCAATTAAGTACCCTGATTCTTGAAATACTTCTTTTATCGAGTAACGAGCTTCTTCTTCCCGGGCAAACCCCCCAGAAAAGCCCTCTAATTTATTCTTCATATCCGGAGTTATTAGATAAAAACCTTTTTTATCTAAAGAGTTCATCAACTCGCTTACTTGTTCGGTCTTTCCCTCGCTAATATCCCATAACAATCTTTCTAAATTACTGGAAACTAAAATATCCATCGAAGGAGAGATAGTTCTTACTAATTCTCTTCGCTTATCGTAAAATCCGGTAGCTAAAAAATTGGCAAGCACTTTATTCTCATTGGAGGCACAAATCAATTTATGTAGCGGTAATCCCATACTTTTCGCATAATAAGCAGCTAAAATATTCCCAAAATTACCAGTAGGAACAGCTATATTTATCTTTTCGCCAACCTTAATTTCGCCTCTTTCTAACATATTTAGATAAGCATAA
This sequence comes from Atribacterota bacterium, assembly GCA_041490145.1. Classification (GTDB taxonomy): domain Bacteria; phylum Atribacterota; class Phoenicimicrobiia; order Phoenicimicrobiales; family Phoenicimicrobiaceae; genus Infernicultor. The sequence goes on along the minus strand of JBGPSO010000111.1, from coordinate 2,465 downwards.
AAATAATATACTATCTGGGGTATTAATCGTCCTATATTTATAGAATTTGCGGAAGAAAAGATATAATTTTTCTCCTCCATCTTTTCATTAAAAATTGGGTCTTCAAATATTTGTTTTACTCCTCTTTGCGCATCATCAAAATTTCCCCTTATGCCTATCACGTAAGTGTTTTCTCCTTTTTGGGTTAGCATCTGTCTTTTTTGTATTTCGCTAACTCCTTCTTGAGGAAAAAATACTATTATCTTAGTCCCCGGTACATTAGCAAACCCTTCTAAAGCGGCTTTCCCGGTATCACCAGAAGTAGCAGTTAAGATAACTATTTCTTGCTTAAGATTTAATTTTTGAGCGGCCTTTCTTAAAAGATGAGGAAGTATCGATAAGGCCATATCCTTAAAGGCTAAGGTCGGACCATGATAAAGCTCTAAAAAATATGCCCCTCTCTTCTTGATAAGGGGAGCGACAACCTTGGTATCGAATTTCTTATCATAAGCTTGTTTTATACAAGAGATTAACTCATCTTCCTTATAACCAGTAAAAAAATCTTTCATTACCAAATAAGCTAATCTTTTATAATCAAGCCCTTTTAATTTACTTAAGTCTTTATTTATCCGAGGTATGGTCATAGGAACAAAGAGTCCTCCATCATCAGCAATGCCTTTGATAATTGCCTCTGTAGATAAAAATCTTTTTTTGCTTCCTCGGGTGCTTTTGTAATAAAGATTATTTTCTCCCACATATTCTCCTTAAAATTTGCTGGTTAGCCAATATCTGTTACAAATAACGACGCATCTCTTCTCCCGTTACTTGACCATAAAGCTCAATATAAGGTTTTATCGGGTTAGATAAGATTTTTGGAAAAAGTACTTCTTCGATCTGAAAAAAACCTACCGACTCGGTCATTTCCACAATTATTCTAATAGGTTTTTCATCCCCTTTAATAATTTCTACCTTTTGAATAGAATTGGCAGAATATTTATGAATATCCCCTACTTGCGGGGTACGGGATAAAAGAAAAGCAATTCTTGCCCTACCTTTTTCCATATCACACCCATCTCCAATTAATACCAACCCGGCTTCCAGGGAATGAATATCCTTGGTGACCATATGTCCTGAAATGCCTTCCACAATTAAAGAACGAACCATGGTCTTTTTTTCAATATCTTCAGCATAAACCTCACTTAAAGTTCTTTCAATAATCGGCATAGCCAGAATAACTCCTAAAAACTCATGATTATCCCGGCCTATCGACATACCAACATCATGTAATAAAGAGGATATCAATACTGCTACCTTACTCTCTTCTGCAGTGCCAATCTTTTCTTCTTCCAGACAAAATTTAATCTCCGCCTGGCATAAAAGATCAAACATAATTAAGGCATTCAGGGCTGTTTTTCTCATATGCACAGGGCCATGGTCATTATAACCTAACCTTTTTATAGAAACTATATTAGCATAATTCTGTAAAGACTGAGCTTCTGCATCATTAAAAATCAAAGAAGCTGCCATCGCTGGCTTTCCGCTTAACCTATTCAATATTTCCTTTTCTATTTCTATTTCTTTGGGTGATTTCCTCATCTATCCTTCCTCCTATTATATAAAACAATTACCCAGATTAATTATTATAATTTACTTTATTAGAGTAGTTTTTATCTAAGCAACTAAAAATGTTTTCTTATTAAATATTTTTATTATGCGCTAACCATTACCAGGATAAGGGCAAATAAAATAATTATTAATAAAGGTAATGCCAACAATTTATAAATTTTTGCTAAATCTGCCTTAAAATAATCTTTAGTTACCACTAAGCATAAATGCACAGGAGAAATCATCATACCTATATAAGCACCTACATAGGCAAACATAGCATAATTAAGATTAACTTCATTTTGTACCACCATAAAAGGTAGAAGAACTGGGAAACATATTCCTACAGTGGCAGAACTAATTCCAGTGAGAATTCCCACCAAAAAAGGTATTATAAATAAAACAACCAAGAAAGGGATACCTAACCCTGTAAAGAACTCAGGTATAATTATAATTATACCAGTAGCCTCGAGCATTCTTTTAAAAATCATTATACCAGCAATTAAAAATAAAATATTTAAATCTAAGTCACTTTTAATAATGTCTTTTATATCCTTTACTTTTATTTTATATCTATTTAATAAAATCAATGATAAAATAGCTATACTTAAAGAGATTAAAAAATCTAATTTTACAAATAATACAAATACTACTATTAAAAGAATGGGCCAGGTTCCTAAAAATACTTTCTTCATATTAACAAAAACATCTATTCTATTGGTGTTCTCTATTATATTTCTTTTAATATTTCTTTGTTCCCACACTAAACCAATTATAAATACCGCAATGGTTAGGGGAAATTGTACCTTTACAATCTCTCGAATTTCAACTTCTAATAAAGCAGAAAATAATATAATGCTGGGGTATAGAGGCCAAATAAG
>JBGPSO010000110.1:0-5838 GCA_041490145.1 Atribacterota bacterium | reverse complement strand
GCAATTTGTGCTGGTTGCCGATATTATTTTGGTTATCCCATTACCCCTCAAAGCGAATTAATGGCTTATATGGCGAAAAAATTATTGAAAATGAAAGATGCGTCTTTTGTGCAAGCTGAAAGTGAATTAGCAGCAATAAATATGGTCTATGGAGCTGCTTCTACTGGAGCAAGAGTTATGACTTCATCTTCCAGTCCAGGAATAAGTTTAATGCAAGAAGGGATTTCCTATATTGCCTGTTCTGAAGTACCTTGTGTAGTGGTCAATATGATGAGGGGTGGACCAGGTTTAGGAGATATTCAACCAGCGCAAGGTGATTACTTTCAAGCCACCAAAGGTGGAGGACATGGAGATTATCATTTAATTGTCCTTGCTCCTTCTTCTGTTCAAGAATTAGTTGATTTAACTATGGATGCTTTTGATTTAGCAGATAAATATAGAAATCCCGCAATGATATTAGGAGATGGACTTTTAGGGCAAATGATGGAAGCAGTAGAATTCAAAGAAAGACCAAAAGTTGATTTACCATCTAAAGAAAGTTGGACTTTAGTCGGATGCAAAGGAAGAAAACCACATCGGATTGTTTCTTTTGATTTGGATCCTTCGGTACTAGAAAAGATGAATTTAGTAATAAATGAAAAATATAAAAAACTTAAAGAACATGAAGTTAGATATGAATTCATAAATATAGAAAATGCAGATTTGATAATTGTTGCTTATGGAACAGTTGCTCGGATTGTAAAAACTGTAATTCAGAAGGCAAAAAAAGAAGGAATTAATATTGGATTGATTAGGCCGATTACCTTATTCCCTTTCCCCGAAAAGATAATTAGTAAAACTGCTGAGAGGATAAAGAAATTTTTAGTAGTGGAGATGAGTTTAGGCCAAATGATAGAAGATGTTAAATTAGCAGTAAATGGAAAGGCGGAAGTTAATTTTTATGGAAGATGCGGTGGAATAATTCCTACACCAATAGAAATTTTAAAAGAATTAAATAAATATTTATAAATATTTAAATAAAGATTCCTTTTTGAAAAGAATATTGGAGGTGTATGATATATTATGAAGAAAGTATTTGGGCGACCAGAATCTTTAACTGAAATTCCTTTTACTTATTGCCCTGGCTGCCATCATGGTATTGCTCATCGATTGGTAGCTGAGGTGTTAGATGAATTTGGAGTTAGACAAAATACTATAGGAGTTTGTCCGGTAGGATGTTCCGTCTTTGCTTATCTATTCTTTAACTGTGATATGATATGCGCTGCCCACGGAAGAGCCCCTGCCATTGCCACTGGCATTAAAAGGTCAAAACCAGACTCTATAGTTTTTACTTATCAAGGTGATGGAGATTTGGCCTCAATTGGGACTGCGGAAATAGTACATGCTGCTAATAGAGGTGAAAATATTACGGTAATTTTTATAAATAATGCTATCTATGGAATGACTGGGGGACAAATGGCTCCTACTACCTTGGTGGGACAGGTAACTCAAACTTCTCCATATGGTAGAGATCCCAAGACTATGGGATATCCAATAAAAATAGCTGAGATGTTATCCACACTTAAAAGTGCTACTTATATTTCTCGAGTAGCTTTAAATAAACCTGCCAATATAATAAAAGCTAAAAAGTCAATCAAAAAAGCATTTCAAGTACAATTAGATGAAAAGGGATTCTCTTTGGTAGAAATTTTATCTACCTGTCCCACTAATTGGGGTTTAAACCCAATTGAAGCATCTAAATGGTTGGAAGAGAATATGATTCCCTATTATCCTTTAGGTGAATTTAGAACTCCTGAGGGGGTGTTTTAGATGTTAGAAGAAGTTATTATTGCCGGATTTGGCGGTCAAGGAGTAATGTTAATGGGTAGATTATTAGCTTATGCTGGAATGTTAGAAGGAAAAAATGTTGCTTGGATGCCTTCTTATGGTCCAGAGATGAGAGGAGGTACGGCTAATTGTACTGTAATAATTTCTTCTGAGGAAATTGCTTCTCCGGTTGTACCTTATCCTAATTCAATTATTGTTATGAATAAACCCTCTTTGGATAAATTTGAAGCAAATGTCCAGAAAGATGGATTAATAATATTAAACGAATCTTTAATAGATCAAAAGGTAAACAGAGATGATGTTGCTATAGTTAGAGTTCCAGCAAATGATATAGCTAACCAGTTAGGAAATTTACGAGTCGCCAATATGGTTGCTTTGGGCTCCTATGTTAAAAAATCTGGAGTAGTAAAACTAAAAACCATATTTAAGGCTTTAGAAAAGGCTCTGGCTGGACGGAACCAAAAGTTGATAGATTTAAATAAAAAGGCATTGAAACAGGGGGAAGAATTAGTTAAAGAGTGATAAAAATAGTTTTATGGTGCGTGGGCGAGGTGTATTGCTACTATTAAAACTAAAAACTTAAAACGAAAAGCTAAAAACCATAATTTAAAATTCAAAACTTTTTTTATTATTTTCTTATTTTTTAGCTTTAAGTTATGGTTTTTCGTTTTGCACTTTCTGTTTTTCGCTTATTCTCTATACGCTATACGCTATACGCTATACGCTAAAATATGGTATACTAATTATAAAAGGGGATTAATTAATGATTAATGAAAAAAGATTGATAGAAAGTTTTATGGAATTAGTAAGGATGGACAGTATATCCAGAGAGGAAAGGAATATAGCTGATTTTTTAATAGAAAAATTAGAAAATTTAGGATTAGAAGTTATAGTAGATCAAGCTGGTGAGAAGGTAGGAGCTAATTCGGGTAATATAATAGCTAAATTAAATGGTAATACTAAAGTGGCTACTCCTATTATGTTTGCCGCTCATATGGATACAGTTGTCCCAGGAAAAAATATTAATCCTCTTCGCGAAGGAGAAAAGATAATTAGTACAGGAGAAACAATTTTAGGAGCAGATGATAAAGCAGGAATAGCTGCTATATTGGAAGCTCTTCATCTTATTAGGGAAAATAATATTCTCTATGGTGATATAGAAATTTTATTTACTATATGTGAAGAAGTAGGTTTATGTGGAGCAAAGAATTTAGATGTTTCGCAATTAAAAGCCCAAATAGGTTTTATTTTGGATGCGGGAGGGCAAGTAGGACAAATTATTATTAGTGCTCCTTCCCAGAATTCTCTCGACTTTACTATTCGGGGAAAATCTGCTCATGCTGGTGTGAATCCCGAAGAGGGGATTAATGCTATTCAGGTGGCTGGAGTGGCTCTTTCTCGAATGAAGTTAGGAAGGATCGATGAGGAAACTACAGCCAATATTGGAATTATTTCAGGAGGAAAAGCTACTAATATTATTCCTGATGAAGTAATATTGAAGGGAGAAGTCAGGAGTAGAAATGAAGGAAAATTAGAAAAATATACTAAAGAATTAAAAAAAACAACCGAAGATACCGCTCAAGAATTTAAAGCGAGAGCAGAGGTAAAAATTAATAGGGAGTACCATTGCTACAATTTGTCCCCCGATGATCAGGTAGTTAAAATAGCTAGGAAGGCAGCAAAAGATATAGGATTACAGTCATTATTACGTCCCAGTGGTGGGGGAAGTGATGCCAATGTATTTAATAAAAAAGGTATCCCTTCAGTTGTTTTAGCAGTGGGTATGGAAAAAGTTCATACAATTGAAGAATATATTCTTATTAAGGAATTAAAAAATGCAACAGAATATATTCTATCTATTATAAAAACTGTAGCCTTAGGAGAGAAATTGGATGACTAAAGAAGATTCTTTTCAGGAAAATACTTTATCTTCCACTTATAGGTATAAAGGAAGGATTATTAATCTTCGTCAGGATAAAGTAAAACTTCCTGATGAGCGGGTAACTATTCGAGAAATAGTGGAACATCCTGGAGCAGTAGTTATTTTAGCTCTAACCGATAAAAAAGATATAGTGATGATTAGACAATTCAGAAAACCTGCCGAAGAAGTTTTATGGGAGCTACCAGCAGGAACTGTTGAATCGGGAGAAGATTTAGTTAGTTGTGCCAGAAGAGAATTAGAAGAGGAGACTGGTTATTATCCTTGGAAGATTAAAAAGTTAATAACTTTTTTCTCCACTCCCGGTTTTTGCAATGAAAAAATTACCCTCTTTTTAGCAGAAAATTTGGAAAAAAGAAATAAAAAAGAAGATTTAGATGAATTTATTAAAATCAAACTTATTAATTTAACAGAAGCTTTAAAATTAATAAAAGAAAATGTTATTAAAGATGCTAAGACAATCATAGGAATATTATATCTTGTATCTTGTGAATCGTATCTCGTTTAGGATTAGTTAGTTGGTTACCTGGTTAGCTAGTTAAGAAAACAAAAGATAAAAGTCAGTAGTAAGAAGCCAGGAGTCAGAATCCAGAATTCAGGAGTCAGAAACACCTCTGTCATTGCGAGGAACGAAGTAAGCCTGCCCCTCTGCGAAAGCAGGGGCAGCAATCTCAAAATACAGCGTATAGAGTTTAGCGTATAGTGTAGGGGCTCGATTTATCGAACCCGCCAGGAATTAAAAAATGAAGAAATATTTTATGGATTTACATGTACATATTGGAAGAAGCAATAATGGAACTCCTGTAAAAATAACTGCCTCCAAAGAATTAACTTTTGCCAATATTGCTCGAGAATGTAAGTATAGAAAAGGGATTGACATTGTAGGTATCGTTGATTGTGCTTCACCTGAAGTTATTGATGACATTTCCCAATTAATTAATAATGGGGAAATGAAACCTTTAAAAGAAGGAGGCTTAATTTATCAGGATAAAGTAACTATTATTTTAGGTTCAGAGATTGAAACTAAAGAAAAAGATGGGGGATCTTCTCATCAGATAGCTTATTTTCCCTATTTTGAAGATATAAAAGAATTTAGTAAAGCTCTATCTCTTTTAGTTACGAATGTAAGTTTAAGTTCTCAAAATTGTAAAATTAGTGCTCAAGAGGCTTTTCAAATTATAAACCAGATAGGGGGGATTTTAATCCCCGCTCATGCCTTTACTCCTCATAAAAGTGTTTATGGGAATTGTGTAAAAAGATTAGGAGAGATGTTTAGCAGGTCTACCTTAAAAAAGATTCCAGCTATAGAATTGGGATTGAGTGCAGATACAGAAATTGCTGACCGATTGAAAGAACTGGCTAAATTTACCTTTCTAACTAATTCAGATGCTCATTCTCTACCTAAGATTGGTAGAGAATATAATATAATAGAACTGGAGAAAGCTAATTTTAAGGAGATGCTTTTAGCCTTACAGAGAAAAGAAGGAAGAAAGATAACGGATAATTATGGTCTCGACCCTAAATTGGGTAAATATCATCGAACTTTTTGTGAAATTTGTAATTATACTTCTGATAGTAATCTACCAGTGTATAAGTGCGAAAAATGCGGGAGTGATAAAATAGTAAAAGGTGTTTTTGATCGAATTGTAGAAATTGGAGATTATCAACAATCTTTTTCTCCTCCTCATCGACCACCTTATTATCATCAGGTTCCTTTAGAATTTGTACCTGGAATAGGTAAAAAAACACTGAATAAATTATTTAATTATTTTGGTACCGAAATGAATATATTACATAAGGCTTCATATCAGGAAATCAGTCAGGTGGTTGGATTTAAAATTGCGCAAAATATAATTTTAGCCCGGAAGGGACTTTTAAAGTTAAGTCCCGGAGGTGGAGGAAGATATGGGAAAGTTAAACAAAAAGAAAAAATTTATAAAGAAGAATATTTACAATTAAATTTTTAAACTTTATTTACTAATTTCTTTCTAAAAAATAAAGAAAATCGCTTTAAACTAGTTGATTTATATCGATAATAATCAACTAGTATTTTTTTTTAAAATATTTTTTTT
>JBGPSO010000109.1:0-5853 GCA_041490145.1 Atribacterota bacterium | reverse complement strand
GGAGATCCCAGTACCAAGTTTTCCTAAAAGGGAAAAAAAGGAAAAAAAGGTGCATGGCACCTTTTTTTCCTTTTTTAGTCATAAATTATAGTTGAAGATTTTTTAAGAAATAGTGTATAATTAATTTCAGTAAGTAAATCTTAATCACCTTAGCGAATCGAAAAATATTTGAAGAAAGGGATGTATTAAGAGATGAAGAAATTTTTTGTATTATTGTTTGGATTAATTATTTTAATATTAATAGGGGGATGCCAAAATTTGGTAAATATTCTTCCTTTTCTAAATGGAGTCCCACTTATAATTTCTGAACCTATCATTGCTGCCAAAGAAGATCAGCTATATTCATATCAGGTAGAGGCTAGCGATCCTGATGGAGATAACTTGAATTATTCTCTTATTATCAAACCAGAGGGAATGAGCATTAATACTGAAAAAAATGGTAGAATTACATGGATGCCAACTAATAATCAAGTGGGAATTCATCAAGTAATCGTGGAAATTTCCGATGGAAAATATAAGGTCCAGCAGATCTTTGAAATTGAAGTGATAAATGTGAATAACCCTCCCCAAATCCTTTCTTATTTTCCCGTCAATTTAAATATTGAAATTAATGAGGGGGATTCTGTAAAATTTGAAATTCAAGGTACGGATGTTGACTTAAATACGACTTTAGATTATCGATGGTTTTTAGAGGGAGGGCTAATATCGAATTCGTCTGGAATAGGCAGTGCTTCAAAAAGCACTTGGAAATATTTTTCCGAATATGGCGACTGTGGGGTAAAAACAGTAAAAGTTTTAGTAAGTGATGGAGAATTTGAGGATAGCGTTCAATGGAAAATAACTATCAAAGATATAACCCCTCCTAACCAACCTATCTTAAATAATGTAATCTCTCCGACTAATGTCTCACTACAGATTTTGACAGGTACTAAGGAAGCCAATTCTTCTATATGGATTAACGGAACAAAAGCCGTACCTCTTAATTCATCTACTGATTGGTCTTACTCTTTTGAGCTTATTGAAGGGGAAAATAATTTATCTATCACTTCCCGAGATATTTCCGGAAACGAAAGCACTGCAGTTATTGCTAATATTATTTTGGATACAGTGCTACCAGAAGTTCTTACTTTAAATATAGTAACTTCACCGACCAACATCTCTTTTCAAACCTTATCAGGCACCAAAGAAACCAATACTGCTATTTGGATCAATGGGGCAGAGGTTATATCGATAAATTCTGATACTATTTGGTCATATTCTTATAATCTTTCCGAAGGAACCAACAAAATCTCCATTAGCTTACTTGATGCCGCCAGTAATGAAAGCTCTACCGTAACCGCAATAATAGAGTATGACCCCAATACTTATGTAGATGCAGGAAATGCCAGCGGGACAGAAGATGGGACCAAAACCCACCCCTTTAACACCATAGCTGAGGGGATAGTTACAGTTCCCCCTGGAAAATCGGTTATAGTAGCCGCAGGGACTTATAATGAAAAGCTGATAATAAATAAAGGAGTTGTTCTCCAGGGAGCTGGAAAGGAATCTACTTTTATAAGCGGACTTGGATATGCTGGAAATTTAATTACTATTGAAGCCGATAATGTCACAATATCTGGATTTACCATTGATGGCAAGTCAGATACAGATATAGGAATTTATAGCAACTCATATTCTTCTATCGAAATATCAGAAAATTTAATTCAAAGTCAGCAGGATAGTGGAATTTTTTATCAGAGAATAAGTGATGATTATTCCTCAGGGATATATGTTTATAATAATGAGATATGCTTTAATTTAAAGAATGGGATAAAAGTTATAGAAGCGGGTTCTGGTATTGTCGAGAGCAATAGCATTAGGAAGAATAATTATGGAATTCTGGTTTGCAACAGTGCATCTCTTGAGGTAAAGCAGAACAATATATTTAATAATTATGATTCTGGTATTTTTTGTCAAGGTAACTCTTCATTATTAATTTGGGGGAATGAAATTACTATTAATACTTATGGTATAAGAGTAGGTGCACAAAGTAGTGATACCACTAATCCCGATATAGGAGGAGGGGCGCAGTATGGAATCGGACAGAATAAGATTGCTGGGAACACTTCTAATGGGGTTCGTAATATAACTAATCACAATATTTTTGCCAAATATAATTGGTGGGGAGATGCTGCTGGTCCTAAATACCCAGGAAATAATTCAAGTAGCGGAGATTGGGCTTATTGGAGCGCAACAGGTGGAGACATTGATTTTTATCCCTGGTTATCTGCGGATCCCTGAGCCTTTTAAATAAATAATTTTAGGGGATCCTGGCACTAAATTTTACCTTTATGACAAATTTGGTGCCTGGCACTAAATTTGTCATTTTTGTGCTTGAGTATGCGATGGTTGTGTGATATGTTATAAAATGTGAGAATATAGACATAAAGTAAAAATAATTGAGGGGAGGGCAGGATAGATTATGGAGGAGAAGAGAAAAAGTAAAGAGAATATAGAGAAAATGTTAGAGGGAAATATTACTATGTTGGATAAAGCTAATATGATAGAATTATTAGAGGAGTTTCCTCAGAAGATGAAAGATGCTTTACGTTTAGGCCAAGAATTTTCCATTTCCTCCCAAATATCCCCTATTTCTGCCCAGAAATTAAAAAATATTGTGGTATTGGGAATGGGAGGGTCTGCCATAGGAGGAAATTTACTATCTACTTATTTGGCTGACGAATTACCTATTCCCATAATAGTTATTCGCGGTTACGATATCCCTAAGTTTGTAAATAAAGATTCTTTAGTTTTTGCAGTAAGTTACTCTGGGAATACCGAAGAAACTCTCTCTACTTTAAAAAAGTGTCTGAAAGTTAAAGCCAGAGTTATTGCTTCAGCTTCAGGAGGCAAATTCGAAACTCTATCCATAGAAAATAACTTTCCTATTATTAAAGTACCATCAGGGATTCAGCCTCGAGCCGCCATTTCCTATTCATTTTTTCCTATATTAAAAGTATTAGAAAAGTTAGGTTTAATAAAAGGAAGAAATGAAGAGATAAAAGAAACGGTCAATATTCTAGAGGAACTCTCTAAAGAATATAGAAGTAAATCTCCCCTTAAAAATAATCTGGCTAAAAAGATAGCTTTGAGCTTATACCAATATCTACCTTTGGTTTATGGTTCTGAAGGATTATTAGAAGCAGTCGCCATGCGCTGGAAGACTCAGATAAATGAAAACAGTAAATGGCCCTGTTTCTGGAATGTATTTTCTGAATTAAATCATAACGAAATTGTTGGTTATGAAATAGAAAATAATATAAACCGACAGGTTAAAATTATTTATTTGGAAGATAAAGAGGGGTCTTTGCGGATAGAACAAAGAAGAGAGATTACCCGAAAGATTATCGAAGATAAAGTAGCAGAGTTTATAGTTTGCACCACTAAAGGTAAGAGTAAATTGGCTCGGATGTTTTCACTAATCTATCTGGGCGATTTAGTGAGCTATTATTTAGCTATGTTAAATCAAATTGATCCTTCACCGGTAGCTTGTATAGAAAATTTAAAGAAAGAATTGGCCAAATAAATTAGCGAATTTATAAACCAACCCATCGATAAATTGGCTGATTTTAAAAAGAGGAGAATGTTTATTGAAATATATAGAAGTTGGCGTTATCGCCTTTGTTGTTTCCTATATTTTAACTCCCTATATGGCTCGCGTTGGAGAAAAACAAAATATGGTAGATTTACCCGGTCACCGCAAAGTACATGAGGAAGCTACCCCCAATTTAGGAGGGATAGTTATATTTTTTAGTTTTTTATTGAGTTTGCTGTTTATAGTGCAGATAGAAGGACAGTTTAAAACTCTTTTGATAGGTGGGGTAATTATTCTGTTATTAGGTGTAGTAGATGATATTGTAGATCTCTCCCCTAAATATAAATTCGTAATTCAAATGATACCAGCTTTATTGGTGATTATATATAACAGCAATTTAATAAATAGTTTTATAGTAAATCAGTTAAAAAGTTTTGATTTGTTAGGTTATCTCTTTTATCCTTTCTTAATCTTCTGGATAGTAGGTATTACTAATTCTATCAACCTAATAGATGGTTTGGATGGATTGGCCTGCGGGGTTACCATTATTACCTTAATTACTTTTTTTATTTTAGGATTAAAACAGAATTTTACTTCTCTTAATCTTATATCTATTGCTCTGGCCGCGAGTATGCTATCTTTCTTGAAATATAACTTTTACCCTGCAAAGATATTTTTAGGAGATTCGGGTAGTACTTTCGCGGGTTTTATGTTAGCTTCTATAGGGGCTTTATGGGTACTAAAGAGTGAGCAGGCCTTCTTCATTTTTATTCCTATTATTATTCTGGCTCTGCCTATTTTCGATACCCTTTTTGCTATCTGGAGGAGATATAGAAGTCATCATCCTATTTTCCAAGCAGACCAAGGGCATCTTCACCATCGTCTTTTAGCTCGGGGCATAACACATCGAAACGTAGTTCTCTTATTATGGGGGATTAGCATCACCTGCAGTGTAATTGCTTTAGTTATAGTATGGTAATTATAGGGGAAAGGAGGAGGCTTCTGGCACCAAATTTTACCTTTATGACAAAAAAGGTGCCAGGCACTAAATTTGTCATTATGAAAAAGAAAGTTTTGGTTACTGGTGGAGCGGGTTTTATTGCTTCACACATTGTAGATTTGCTTATCGAAAATAATTATAGAGTGGTAGTAGTTGATAATTTATCTTCAGGAAGAATGGAAAATTTAAATAAAAAAGTCAAGTTTTATAATTTAGACATTACCAATCAAGAAGGACTCGATGAAATGTTTAAACAAGAAAAGCCGGATTATGTATGTCACCAAGCTGCTCAGATTAGCGTATCTCTTTCGGTAAGAGACCCTTTTTTTGATGCCCAGACTAATATCTTAGGTTCTCTAAATTTATTACAATGTTGTGCAAATTACCAAGTCCAGGGAATAGTGTTTGCCTCCAGTGGAGGTACTATATATGGTGAACCACAACAGTTTCCTATTACTGAAAAATATCCTTTTAGACCTCAATCTCCCTATGGAATTAGTAAAGTCACTGTAGAACATTATCTTGATTTTTATAGAAAGAATTATAACCTACCTTATGTTTCACTAAGATATGGAAATGTCTACGGGTCACGTCAGGACCCTTACGGTGAAGCCGGGGTAATCGCTATATTTATTCAAAAGATGTTAAAAGGTGAGATTCCTACTATAAGTGGTGATGGAGAATATATCAGAGATTATATTTATGTAGAAGATGTAGCTCGAGCTAATTTACTCGCTCTGCAAAATGTGTTAAAATTATCTAAGGTCATTCAGGGAGAAGAAATTGAAAAAGAATTTAAATTTAATGGTTTTAATCTGGGAGTAGGAAGAGGGACTTCTGTAAATGAGCTCTTTTCTCTTTTAAAAGAAATTATTAAATTTCCTCATCCCGCAAATTATGGACCACCCCGAGCAGGGGATTTAAGGAAGAATATTTTGGATTGCCATCTAATTAAGGAAGTTTTGGGATGGCAACCTGAAGTTGACTTGTCAGCAGGTTTAAAAAAGACGGTTCATTGGTTTAAAGAAAATATTTACTAGTTAATCGGAAAAAATGTATTTTAAAAAAAGGATTTTAAATATTTTTGTCGAATTAAGTTAATGAAGTTTTAGGTTAAGGAAGAAAAAGATAATAAAGAAGAAAAAGATAAGAGACAGTACGGAAAATAAAGTTATAAAAAAAGAAATAATTAAAGGAATAGATATAAATATATGTTAGAAAGTGGAATAATGTCTAAAGCTATAGGTATTGCCATCTCTAGTATACTGATGATTGTCTT
>JBGPSO010000108.1:0-5896 GCA_041490145.1 Atribacterota bacterium | reverse complement strand
GTAGATAATTTGTGCTTATGCGCCCGTGGCTCAATGGATAGAGCAGGGGCTTCCTAAGCCCTTGGTTGGAAGTTCGACTCTTCTCGGGCGCACTATTTTATAATTGATCTATTAGGAAGAATAGATTAGAGGTATATTAGATGAAAACAGATGTAATTGCACAAGTAAAAAAAACTATATTAGATTCTATTGAAAAAAATATAAAACAGAGTAATTTCCAAATTAAAATTATTCCTGAGCTGATATTATTAACTCCTAAAAATAAATCTCATGGAGATCTGTCTACTAATATAGCTATGCAGTTATCTCGAGAATTAAAATTGAAACCTTTGGATATTGCCCATTTTATTGTAGATAATTTAAATATAAAGGATAGTATTATAGGTGAAGTTGAAATTGTTAGACCAGGTTTTATAAATTTTTGTTTGAAGGAAAATTGGTTATATCAGATTATAGATGAAATTAGGGAAAAAGGTGAAGATTACGGTAAAGTAAATTTGGGCAAAGGAAAGAAGATTCAAGTTGAATTTGTTAGTGTTAATCCTACTGGGCCTTTACATGTTGGTCATGGAAAATGTGCAGCAGTGGGAGACGCGCTAAGTAATATATTGAAAGCAGCAGGTTATAAAGTAGAAAAAGAATATTATATCAATGATCAGGGAAGACAGATTGATCTTTTAGGACAATCTGTTCAAGTAAGATATGATAACCTTTTAGGCGAAGAGGAGGAATTTCCCCCTGATGGTTACAAAGGTAAATACATTATTGACTTAGCTAAAGATATTATTGATAAATTTCAAGATAAGTATAAAGGTAGAAATGACCAAGAAAGTCGAGAATTTTTTAAAGAATTTACTCTAAAAAATATTTTAGAAGGAATTAAAGAAGATTTAAAAGATTTTGGAGTGGAGTTTGATGAATGGTTTAGTGAAAGTTCTCTTTATAAGCAGAATAAACTTCAAGAGGTTATAAAATTACTCCAGCAGAAAGGTTTTCTTTATAAGGAAAAAGGTGCACTCTGGTTAAAGACTACTGTTTTTGGCGATGAAAAAGATCGAGTAGTAATTAGAGAAAATAATATTCCTACCTATTTTGCCTCTGATATTGCCTACCATCAAGACAAATACCAACGAGGGTTTGAAAAAATAATAGATATTTGGGGGGCTGACCACCACGGTTATATTCAAAGGATGAAGGCTGCGGTGCAGGCTTTGGGGTATCCCGAAGATTCTTTGGGAGTATTAATTGTGCAATTTGTTACTTTAATAAGAGATGGCAAAGAAGTAGGAATGTCTACCCGGGGAGGAGAGTTCATTACCCTAAAAGATTTAATAAAAGAAGTAGGCAAAGATGTAGCTCGCTATTTCTTTTTAATGAGAAGTCATGACAGTCATACGGAGTTTGACTTAGATGTAGCTAAGTCTCAATCTATGGAAAATCCGGTCTATTATATTCAATATGCCTATGCCCGGATATGTAGTATAATAAAAAAAGCAGAACAAGCAGGGGTAAAGATGGATAAAAGCAAGGTAAGTAAGCTTCAATTATTAGACAAAGAAGAAGAATTTGAATTGATTAAAAAATTATCTTCATTAAAAGAAGTAATTAAAAAGTCAGCTTTAACCTGGAAACCACACTTTTTAACCACTTATCTTTATGATTTAGCTTCCTCGTTTCATAAATATTATACTGTACATCGGATAATTACTGAAGATGAAGAACTAACCAGAGCCCGGTTAATATTAATCGATTGTACCAGGATAGTGTTATTTAATTCTCTTAAAATTTTAGGAGTTTCAGTTCCAGAAAGTATGTAAAATATTAGTTAGCTGGTTAGTGGTTAATTAGTTAAATAGATAATAAGTAGCTAGCTGAATGGGAGAAATAATTGGATAAAACTAGATTTGTAATAATTACCGGTCTATCAGGTGCAGGAAAAAGTATAGCGGTTAGGTGTTTTGAGGATTCGGGTTTTTTCTGTGTAGATAATATTCCTTCTCAACTAATTCTCAAATTTGCAGAAATTTGTTTAAAGTCAAAGGGGAAACTGTCCAAAATTGCTTTAGTGGTTGATATAAGGGCAGGAATTTTTTTTAAGGATTTATTTAAATCACTTGGTTATTTAAAGGAATTAGGGATTAATAGAGAGATATTATTTTTAGAAGCAAGTGATGAGGCATTGGTTCACAGATTTAGTGGAACCAGGAGAAGGCATCCTTTAAATATTTCCAGCAGTATTTTGGAAAATATTCAAGCAGAGAGAGAACAGCTAAAAGAATTAAGGTCGCAAGCTAACTTGATTATAGATACTTCTGATTTAACTCCTAAACAATTGAATAATGAAATTGTTAGAAATTTTATAAAAAGAAAATATCAAAATATCCAGATAACCCTAATCTCTTTTGGTTATAAATATGGTATTCCCATTGATGTAGACATAGTCTTTGATGTTAGATTTCTTCCTAACCCTTTTTATATAGATAAATTAAAAGTTTTGCCGGGAACTAATAAGGAGATTGAAAAATATGTAACCGAATTCTCGGTTACCCAAAGATTTATAGAAGTCTACTTTAATTTATTAAATTATTTAGTCCCTTATTATCTTAAAGAAGGTAAAACATATCTGTCTATTGCTTTTGGATGTACCGGTGGGAGACATAGATCCGTAGTTTTAATAAATAGATTAGCCAGATATTTGCGGGAGAAATGGTACAAAATATTTGTGAAACACAGAGATATGAATAAAGAAGAAACAAAGATTAAAAATGGTTTATGAGAATATTCAATGTAAAAAGTCAACTCTGGAAATGGCTCTATCCAGGGATAAAAATAAAAAGATATTTATTGCTGGTTATTTTAGGCATAATATTATTAATTGGTGGTTTATTTTTTTGTTTTAATATAAAAAATTTTTTATTAATAAAGGGTAATCTGAGCGCAGCATTTAACTATTCCGATATTTTAATTAATGTCCTGGGAATAATATTAGGGGTCATTGGGGTAGGGTTTATAACTCTGGGAATAAGAAATTTAAATAGGTCGATTTTTAAGACCATAGTCCCTCAGCAAGCAGATAAAATATCTGAACTTATTTATCAAAAAACACGATTAAGCAAGGGTCCCAAAATAGTGGTTATTGGAGGTGGAACTGGTCTCTACGTTTTATTGCGAGGGTTAAAGGCTTTTACTAACCATATTACCGCAGTGGTGACGGTATTTGATACCGGTGGAAGCTCAGGAAGATTAAGAAAGGAGTTAGGAGTTCTTCCGCCAGGGGATATCAGAAATTGTTTAGTAGCCTTAGCTACCGTTGAACCATTAATGGAAAAATTATTCCAATACCGTTTTACTAATGGTAGTTTAGAGGGTCATAATTTTGGAAACTTGTTTATTACTGCAATGTCAGAAGTGAGTGGAGATTTTATAAGCGCAATTGAAAAATCGAGTGAAATATTAGCTATCCAGGGAAAAGTTTTACCCTCTTCTTTGGAAAATATTACCTTATCTGCTAAAATGAAAGATGGGGAAATTGTCAAAGGAGAAACCGAGATAACTCATAGTGGTAAAATTATTGATAAAGTATATTTAGAGCCTTCACCTGTATTACCCTTACCTGAAACTTTAAAGGCCATAGAGCAGGCAGAGGCTATTATTTTAGGACCAGGAAGCCTTTATACCAGTATAATATGTAATCTTTTAGTAAAAGGGATATCTAAAGCAATTGGTGAGTCGAAAGCGATAAAGATCTATATCTGTAATATTATGACCCAATCAGGGGAAACTGATAATTATACTGTTTCTCAACATTTAAAAGAATTAGAAAAGTATTTAGGTGTAAATTGTATTGATTATATTATAGTAAATACTGCGGAAATTGATAATGAATTAAAAGAAAGATATGCTAAAGAAGGTGCTTATCAGGTAGTAGTTGATAGATCAGAAATATTAAAGATGGGTGTTGAATTAATAAGTAAAAAATTATGGTATAATCAGAACTTAGCGAGACATGATCCAGACAAGTTAGCCCAAATTATTATCGATTTAATATCGGAAAGAAAGGGTTAAATGTTATTTGCTTACCGAGTAAAAAATGAGTTAGCGAGAATTGTTCCGAAAAATATCTGTGAACAGAAAGACGAATTACTGGCCTTTATAAAATTAAGAGGTAGTATTACTAAAAAGGATCAAAAAATAGAGTTAACTATTATTTTGGAAAATCCTGCCCTAACCCGGACAGCTTATAATCTAATTAAAAAAGTCTTTAAAATATATCCCGTAGTAAAAACGGAACATTCATCTAATAAAAAGAAACATTATGTAATTAAAATTCCTTTTTTAACGGAAAACGAAAAGATTCTAAAAGAAATGGGTCTAAGCCGGGAATGCCACCCGGTGTATAATAAGCAATCTGTAAGAAGAAAAAGATTAAATATAAATAATTTTTTTTCTAAAAAATCATATTTGAGAGGGGCTTTTTTAGTAAATGGATTTGTAAACGATCCAGAAAAGATGTACCATTTGGAAATTTCGGTTAATGATGAGATTGAGGCAAATTTTATTCATCACCTTTTTGACTATTATGATTTAAACTCCCGGGTAAGTTTTTGGAAGAAGAAGTGGGTGGTATATTTAAAGAAGGGAGATAGTATTTTTGAGTTTTTACGCCTAATTGGTGTTCAAAATGCATTATTGTATTTTCAAGATGTAAGAGCTAGAAAAGATGTAGTAAATATAGTAAATAGATTAGTTAATTGTGAGACAGCTAATTTAGATAAAACAGTTCTTTCTGCAGCTAAACAGTTACATAGCATCGATATAATAGAGAAAGAAATAGGTTTACAGAGTATTTCGTCTAAATTAGCTAGAATAGCTAAAATCAGAAAAAAATTGCCTTATGCCAGTTTACAGGAATTGGTTGAGGAGACAGATTATAAAATTACTAAGTCAGGCATTTACCATCGCTTAAAAAAAATTTCTCAAATAGCTGATGATTTATTGGAAGGTTAAAAAAAGATTAAAAAGTATAAATTATAGATTTAAATCTAAAAATATAATAAAATATTTATTAGAATCTTAAGAAAAGGGAGGAATTAAAATGTCAAATGTCATCTTAAAGAATCTTACTAAAAAATTTAAAGAGGTGATCGCAGTAGATGATCTAAATATAGAAATAAAGGATAAGGAGTTTGCTGTCTTAGTTGGTCCATCTGGTTGTGGAAAGACTACAACTTTAAGAGCAATTGCGGGTTTAGAGGAAGCAACCACGGGAGAGATATATATTGGAGATAAGTTAGTAAATGATGTTCAACCCAAAGATAGAGATATTGCTATGGTCTTCCAGAACTATGCCCTTTATCCTCATATGGATGTTTACAATAATATGGCTTTTGGATTAAAATTGCGGAAATTTCCCAAGAAAGAAATCGAACAAAGAGTGCAGGAAGCAGCTGAAATATTAGGGATAGAAAATTTATTAAAGAGAAAACCTAAACAGCTATCTGGAGGACAGAGACAGAGGGTAGCAGTAGGAAGAGCCATTGTAAGAAAACCAAAAGTATTTTTATTTGATGAGCCCCTTTCTAATTTGGATGCCAAGTTAAGGGTGGCCATGAGAGCAGAAATCAGTAAACTGCACCGTAGATTAGGAGCTACTATAATCTATGTAACCCATGATCAAGTAGAAGCAATGACTATGGCAAGTAGAATATTTATAATGAATGATGGTCGTTTACAACAATCAGGTGCACCTTTAGAAGTTTATAAAAAACCGAATAATAAATTTGTGGCTGGTTTTATTGGTTCTCCAGCAATGAATTTTATAGATTCTAAGATTGTAAAGGAGAATGAAGACTATTTTATTAATACAGAAAGTTTTAAAGTAAAGATTCCCCAGGAT
>JBGPSO010000107.1:0-5954 GCA_041490145.1 Atribacterota bacterium | reverse complement strand
TGGGTGCCCCGCTCTATATGTTCCGCTTACATAAGGAGGCACTCCATTTTTTGTCGCAGCACCGGGAAATTCTGGCAGACCATTTACCGCTAGCAATTTTCGCTGGTGGCCCCTTTACTAAAGGAGACGAGAATGAATGGCAGGAAGTGCGAGCAAAATTCGATTTGGAACTGGCGAAGTTTCCCTGGCTTACTCCGATCTCTGTTGAGATCGTTGGTGGAAAGTTCGACCCGACCAAGCTGCGCTTCCCCTATAATCTCATTCCCGTCCTCAAGAAGATGCCGGCAAGTGACCTGCGGGATTGGGTGGCAATTCGTGCCTGGGCAAGCAGCCTGGCCGCGCAATTTCTGCCAGATTTGCCACAATAGAAAAAATTAATAATAATAATTAAATTAATTAAATAGGGACACATCCCATTTTATTATTTTGGTGATTATGAAATATATTAAAATATATTAAAAATAAGTAATTAAGGTGGGAAGTACAATGGATGAGGCAATAAAAGAACTGACTCTATTACTGATATATCTTACATCATGGAAAGAAGATACCGGTCTTACAAAAGTTCAAAGGAGCTGGAAAGGTTATCCTTTTGACGCCCTTGATGAATTAAATGAGGAAGGATATATTGATGGAAATAAACGCGCAAAATCAGTATATCTAACAGAAGAAGGGTTAGGTAAGGCAAAAGAGCTTATGAAAAAATATATTGGGAAGAAAGAATAAATGAGAATAATAGGGAAGGTGTACTAGGTTAATAATTCGGTAACTTTTTTTAACTTCTTACAAGTGTGGAAAAATAATAAATAGGGACAACACATCCCATTTTCTTTAAAAGGGTGTAGGGTGAAATTGATGAGACTAAGAGGTTGGGAATCCCGGTTCGCAGAGTTAAGCGTCTAATCTCAAGATGTTAGAAATTTTATAAAGCTAATTGGAAGCACTCAAACTATCGTAATGAAATCTCTAATAAAGGGGTAAGATTATATTATGAATGCAAATTGTGTCCTTACAGGACACAATTTGCAATATAAATATAATATAATCTTGATAATATTATATTATTAATGTAAAATGTGGCTTAGGAGGACACAAAATGCAATATAGATATAATAAACTAAAAACCCTTGGAACTCAAGCTGCTCATTTGGTTACTACACTTTATGAGCAAAATAAGCCTATATTTCGCCTGAAGGAAATACAGAAAATTCTTCGTTTAGATGATGTATCCTCGCGTAATTTTGTCCGGAAGCTTGTGAATAGAGGAGTTGTTACACGTTTAAAGCCAGGACTTTTTATTTTAGTCCCCTTCGAGCTGGGGAAAGAAGTCGAGTATATAGGGAATCCATTCGTTGTGGCTCGTGAGATTATGGGTGAGAAAGACTACTTTCTCTCCCATGCTTCAGCTATGGAAATTCATGGAGGGATTACTCAGCCTCAATTAGTTGTTTATGTAACGACTTTGAAACCACGCAGGTCTATTACTGCACTGGGTATTGAATTTAGATTTATCTATAACCAGAAGAGATATTTCTTTGGTATAAGTGACCACTGGGTAACAAAACAAGAGAAAGTAAAAGTTAGTGATTTGGAACGAACAATTATCGATGGTCTTAAGCAGCCAGAATATTGCGGCAGCCTGACAGAAGTAGCTAAAGGACTTTGGATTCGTCACCAGGATATAAATATGAACCGACTTATCAGTTATGCAATAAAGATTGGTGTAGGCGCTGTTATCCGTAGACTTGGATTTTTACTTGAACTTTATAAAATCGGTACTTCTGAAGACTGGGAAATCCTTTCTTCACATTTAACAGAGACTTATGTGCGGTTAGATCCGCTTTTGCCATCAGAAGGAAAATTCCTGCGAAAGTGGAGACTCCAACTTAATGTATCTCCCGAAGAACTTCTATCGGTAGTGAGGACATAGCCAATGATACCCCAGCGAAATCTTTCATTACTTTCTAATCGACTCGCGAGAAAAGGAGATCGACGTGTTCCAGAAACAGTCCTTGAACGTGACTATTGTCTCTCCTGGTTTTTAATAGGATTATCCCATAGTCCTCTTAAGGATATTCTCCTATTCAAAGGAGGTACATGCATCAAGAAGTGTTACATTCCCGACTATCGTTTTTCAGAAGATCTTGATTTTACTCTAGCAGAAGAGTGTACCTTTAAGAATATCCAGAAGAATCTTGATATTGCCTTTAAGCATATATATTTATCCTCAGGCATCAAACTGAATTTTCACCATTATGATTGTCATACCCATGAAAACACTTATACCTTTTTCTTGGAATATGAAGGACCACTACCCAGTGGTTCTGGTAAGGAAGTCAAGGTAGATATTACAATAAGGGAAAAAATTGTTTATCCTGTCGAAGAGAAAATAATTCTCAGGGGATATGAAGAATATGAAGATCTACCTGAGGATGTAGCGATTTGCACCTATTCTATTAACGAAATAGCTGCTGAGAAAGTCGTTGCTTTATTAGATAGAGCGCGTAACGAACCGCGAGACCTTTATGATATATGGTATCTGACTTCTAATCAACACGTAAATATTGCTGAGTTGATTGAGGCTATTGAAGAGAAGTGGGAATTCCGAGGGAAAAAATTAGCCGAGGTAAAGGAAGAATTTTTACGGAAAGAAACCCGGTTTAAAAAACTTTGGAAAATACGTCTTTCCTCCCAGATGGCATCCCTTCCTGAATTTGGTCAAGTTTATAGAGCAGTACAGCGAGAGTTTAGACAGGCAGGATTATTAAATAAATAAGGACAACACATCCTATTTTCTTTAAATAGGGACACATCCCATTTTCTTAGATAGTTAACTATTTTATTTTTAAATGAGATAAATTGGGAAGGCGTACCAGGTTAATAACTCGGTAACTTTTAGCGAAAAACCCATAGGAACTGAGTGAGTTTTTTAACTAGATAGTTGCGGCTTTAGGTATTATTATAGATAGACATCCTAAAGGAAGACCTCTAAATTAGTTAAAGGTGTAGAAATTACCCCAAAGGAGATTCAAAAGATTTATTATGGAAAATAATAGACCAATAAAAGTGATTATAGCTGGTAAAAATTTTGTTCGGGTTTGTGATTATCTAAAGACTGAGCTACCAGAAATTTCGTTAGAAATGGTAGAATCTAAAGATCTAATCAAAAAAGCAAAAGAAGCTCAGATTATTATTCCGGCTATGTCTAAAATAGACGAAAGAATTTTTAAGAGAGCCTCTTCTCTTCGTTTAGTACAACAGTGGGGAGCCGGGTTAGATGGTGTAGATATTAGTAGTGCTACACGTTATCAGGTAGCAGTAGCCAATGTACCTACCGTAGGAAGTGGAAATGCCGAATCAGTAGCTGAATGGTATGTTATGGCTGCTCTTAGCTTAAGCCGCAGGGCATGCGAAATTCGCTCACAGGTAAGCAAGGGCTATCCCTGGGGTTCTCCTTTAGGACAAGCCCTCTATGGACGTACAGCTGGGATAGTCGGTTTTGGTGGTATAGGAAAGGCCCTAGCTATTCGGTTAAAGCCATTTAAAATGAAGATAATAGCCATCCAGAAACATCCAGATAAAGTTACAGCTCAAAATTTAGGAGTAGAATGGGTAGGAGGTGTAGTGGATTTACCCCACTTGTTAAAAAGGGCAGAATATTTATTTATCTGTATTCCTCTATCCGCAGAAACCAGAAATATGATTAGCAAACGGGAGTTAGCTTTACTTCCTAAAGGTGCTTTTATTCTTAATGCTGCCCGAGGTTCCATTATTAATAAGCAGGCTTTAATGCAAGCTTTAGGTAGTAAACATTTAGGGGGAGTTGCTTTAGATGTCTATTGGAAAGAGCCCCCAAAACCGAAAGATCCGATTTTAAATTATCCTAATGTCTTAGCTACTCCACATATTGCTGGGGTAACTGATATTTCTTATCAGGGAATAAGTATTCAAGTAAAAGAAAATATAATTCGAGCAATGGAGGGAAGGCTACCTTTAAACTGTGCTAATCCAGGGGTAAAGTTGAAAGGTTTTAATCAGAAAGAGAAGTGAAAGAAGGAATTATCTCATCAGGATGTGTCCCTATTTATAAGGTAAAGAAGATGAATAAGAATGAAATTCTCAGAGTTGCTGCTAATGAATTTGCTGAAAAAACACATAAGTTATCCAGTCCTCTCGAAATTGCCATAATAGGTTCTGTGGCTGGAGATGACCCCTATCCCAATGATCTTGATTTAGTAATCATTATTCGTAATCTTGAGGAGATTATCACTATAGCAAAGTACGCCCGACAGATGAGCAGACACTATCATGGCTGGGAAGTTTTTCTCTTTGATGAGAATGTATCACTTATAGGCAGGATCTGCCATCGTAGAAAGTGCCCGGGGCAATCGATTGACTGTTCCGTTCCAGGGTGTGGTGAGCCACCTCACCTAAGGGCCCATTCTGATTTTAAATACCAGGAAAAGATATTTTTCAATTCACCCATTGGCGTTCTCTGGACCTCTTTCAAAACGAGTCGTTTACTTGAGCACAAAGATGGGTTAGGCATCGCTGAATCACGGAGATATCCTGTGTTGGAGGATATTAAGATAAAGTGCGTACTTTGTGGTAAAATATTTTTATTTACAGCCAGTGAACAGAAATGGTACAAAAAACAGGGATTTAGCCCACCCAAACGATGTCCGGATTGCATAGAACAGGAACGTATCAAGGGATTAAGAAATTGGTAATTTGGCCGTGGGCTACGCTGGATAACTTACAGATAAGGGGAGAGGAAGGCAATTAAAGATGAAGAAATTAGACCAGAGGCATGGCTATGCGAACCAAGTTTGGATATATGACCTTAGACGAAATGCTGTCCTATGGAGGAGATAATGCTTGACATAGCTTATCTTAAGGTTCTTCACAAGATAAATGAAAGATTAAATAACACCAGCGTAAACTGGGCAATCACTGGTAGCTTTGGTTTTGCACTTCAAGGTATACCTGTAGAACCCAATGATATTGACATTCAAACTGATAAGAGGGGAGCCTATGAGATCGAGCGCCACTTTTCCGAGTTCGTAACCAAAAGAGTTAAATTCTCTTCTACAGAGAGGATTCAATCACACTTTGGTGAATTGATGATCGAAGGAATCAAAGTAGAGATTATGGGGGACGTTCAGAAACGACTTATAGACGGAATCCGGGAGAACCCCGTAGATTTAGAGCACTATAAGCGGATTGTAGAGGTTGAGGGTATGCAAGTACCTGTACTTTCTCTGGAGTATGAGTATCAGGCATATCTGAAGTTGGGCAGGATAGACAAGGCTGAGATGCTGAGAAAGTGGTTGCAAGGTGAGAATGAAACTTCGGGTAGCACTTCACCCAACAGCGAATAAAAGCGAAATTAAAGATCTTCTTAAATACCGATAAGCCGGGACTTTTTTTATTTGCAAAACCTTATCTATAAATGCAGCTCATATTATTAAAAGATAAATCTGAGGAGAGCAAAAATTGGGAAACTTCTTCAGTCTTAAAAACAGCACAATTAAATGGAATAAAAAGCTTTTCTTTCCGGGTAATAACAGATAATGCTGATGAAGAAATGGAGGGTGATTTAAACGCAAATTGGGAAAAGGCACTTGAAATTATGTTTAGGGCATTAAATAAATTTATTTTTGAAGGTTGGGTCAATAAGATTTGATATTGTATTATAAACAAAGTAAGTGATAGATAATGAATTTAAAATTAGAAATTTTAACTGAAGATCATGCAAGACAAATATGTTGTTGGAAATACGAAGAAATTTATTCTATTTATAATTTTCCGGATTGGGATACTCTAAACCAACAAAGATGGGGGATAACTCAAGAGGGAAAAAGAAAGAATGAGTTTACTGCCGTTATTGATGAAAGTAATAATTTATGTGGATATATAAGATTTATAGAAAATAAGGATTTTGTTTTGGTTGG
>JBGPSO010000106.1:0-5985 GCA_041490145.1 Atribacterota bacterium | reverse complement strand
GATACTCAAGCTGATGTGGCGCAGTCTTTAGGCCTTCCAAAGGAAAAAATAAGGATTATCCAACCGGCTATCGGTGGAGCCTTTGGCAAGAAAGAAGATATTTCTGTTCATATTCATCTTGCCTTAGCAGCTATAGAAACCAAGAGGCCAGTTAAATTGATATATACCAGAGAGGAATCAATGATTACTCAATCCAAAAGACATCCTTTTATTATCAGGGCAAAAACAGGTGCAACCAAAGAGGGTTATTTAACTGCTTGGCAGGTTGAAGTAATCGGTGATACCGGAGCCTATGCCTCCTGTGGTCCGGCAGTGGTTCATAAAGGTATGTACCATTGTACGGGGCCCTATAATGTAGATAATGTTAAAGGTGTAGCCTATACTGTTTACACTAATAATACTTATGCAGGAGCGATGCGTGGCTTTGGTACCACTCAGATGGCTTTTGCCTATGAGTCTCAGATGGATATTTTAGCTCACAAATTGGGGATTAACCCAGCTCAATTCCGTTTGCAAAATGCTTATGATATAGGCTCTTCTACACCTAATAGCCAGATATTAACCCATAGCGTAGGGGTAAAAGAGACCATTAAAGAAGTACTAAATATGGCTGGTTGGAAGGGGGAAGCACAATGAAAAGAAAGGGTAGAGGAATGGCCACCATTATGTTTGGTTTTGGTTATGGAGAAGGATTCCCTGACCACTCCATTGCTTCAGTAGAGATTGAAGAGGGTGGGAAGATTTTGATTAGGACTGCCGCAGCTGATGTTGGTCAAGGTATTTTAACTATAATTACTCAGATTACGGCTGAAGTGTTAAGGGTAAAACCAGAAATAATCGAGGTTATTCCAGCTGATACCTATCTTACTAAAAGTTCGGGTTCTTCTTCAGCAACTCGTCAAACATATTTTACCGGAAATGCAGTTAAAAAGGCTGCTGAAGAACTATTAGCTAAAATCTATCATTATGCGAGTTTAGAATTTAGAAGTAGTCATCCTGAATTAGGGTTGGAGGAGGGCAATATTTTCCGATATGAAGACCCGAATACTAAATTAAGTTATTGGGAATTAGCAGAAAGGGTAAAAGCAAGAGGGGATAGTTTGAAGGCAGAAGCATCTTTCTTTCCCCAAACTGATAAACCTGACCCTAAAACCGGACAGGGTAAAAAAGTATACGTAGCCTATACTTTTGTTACCCAGATTATTGATCTAGAAGTTGATACAGATACCGGAATTGTGGAGGTATTAAAGGTCTATACTGCGGCAGATATAGGTAAAGCCATAAATCCTCAGAATGTAGAAGGGCAGATAGAAGGGGGTACCGTCCAGGGAATAGGTATGGCCTTAATGGAAGAGCAGGTTATTAAAGAGGGAATCACTTTAAATCCAGATTTAACCAGTTATTTAATTCCCACTTCTATGGATACCCCTTACTTTACTACTCGATTAATAGAGAATGAAGATTCCGAAGGACCTTATGGAGCAAAAGGGATAGGAGAACCAGGTACCATTGCTACAACTCCAGCTATTGCCAATGCAATCTATGATGCAATAGGGGTTAGAATATATAATCTTCCTATCACCCCGGAAAAAATATTAAAAGCTCTGAAGGAAAAGAGGAATAAAAGAGAGAGAAAAGAGGATTTTTAAAAATTAGGTAGTATTTTACATGTATAGGTGAATATTTTTAGAAAAATATTTAAAATTAAAAAGATAAACTAAATAGAAGGAATTTAAATTCTAAAAATAATATCTATAAATATATTTAATTTTGAGGTGAAATTTATGAAAGATACAGAAAAAACTAAAGACCAGATTATTAAAAAGTTAGCAGAACTTCGCAGTGAATTATCCAATTCAGAAGCAATGCAAGCAAAACAAATTCAAGTAGAAAAAAAACTTCGGCAAAGTTATAAAAAGTTACAACATACTTTGGAAGATATTATTGAGGTTATTACCAAAGTAGTTGAAATCAGGGATCTATATCTTGTAGGTCATCAGGAGAAGGTCTCTAAACTGGCTACGAAGATAGCCCAAGAGATGGGGCTACCTACAGATAAGATTGAAGGAATAAGGATATCTTCACTAATTCATGATATCGGAAAGATTAGTATACCTAATGAAATTTTAAATAAACCTAATAGATTAATTGATATAGAATTGGACCTAATTAAAAATCATCCTAAAATAGCTTATGATATCTTAAAGACTATTAATTTTCCCTGGCCGGTAGCCGGAATTATTCTACAACATCATGAGATGATAAATGGTTCTGGTTATCCAAATAAGTTGAAAAGTAATGAAATCCTTATCGAAGCCAAGATAATAGCAGTAGCTGATGTAATAGAGGCTATGTCCTCAAACCGACCTTACCGGTCAGCTCACAGTATTGAAGAAGCATTAGAGGAAATATCTAAAAATAAAGGAATTCTCTATGACCCTGAAGTAGTAGATGTATGCATAACCTTGTTTAGAGAGAAAGGGTTTAAATGGTAAGTAATAATAGTCTTACGGAGATATTCAGTATTATTACGTAGGTAATATTTTTATTTTAGCCTGAAATTCCCATTATATTACCATATACCATATACCTCGAAAAACCTATCAATTCAGATACATTTATGAGCGAGGTTGAGAAGTATCTTTAAGAAAGATTAGAAAATAAATAGGAGATGAAAAAAGATGAAAATCCTTATAGTGGATGATCTAAAAGAAAATCTCTACCTACTTGAGGTCTTATTGAAAGGGAATGGATATAAAGTAATACCCGCTAAAAATGGGGTAGAAGCTTTAAGCAAATTAAGAAAAGAATCTATTGATATAATTATATCTGATATATTGATGCCTCAGATGGACGGTTTCCAACTTTGCCGGGAATGTAAAAAAGACGAAAGTTTAAAGAAGATACCCTTCATATTCTATACTGCTACCTATACCGATAAGGAAGACGAAAAATTTGCTTTAGGTTTAGGAGCAGAAAGGTTCATTATAAAACCGCAAGAAGCAGAGATATTCTTAAAAATCTTAAAAGAGGTTATCGAAGAGTACAAAGAAGGGATACTCATTGCACCTCAAGAACCTATCCAAGCGGAAGAAATATATCTTAGTGAGTATAATAAGCGACTGATCGAAAAACTTGAGAAAAAGGTGTTGGATTTGAAGGAAGCTAATAAAGGACTAAGAGAAAAGGAAGAAAAAAGATATAAACTACAACAGTTCCAGAAGAACGTTATTGATAATGCTAATATCTGGATAAATATGCTTGATAATAAAGCAAATATCACCGTATGGAACAAAGTTGCAGAGAAAATTAGTGGTTATTCTGCCCAAGAGGTTATAGGCCATAATAAGATATGGGAATGGCTATATCCAGATGAAGAGTATCGAAAAGAAATCACTAGAAAAGCTGTTGCCATAATTGAAAAAGGAGAAGCTGAAGAGGATTCTGAAACTACAATTAGATGTAAAGATGGTAAAGTAAAAATTATCTCCTGGAATTCCCGAAACCTTACTGATTCCCAAAGGGAAATAATTGGTTCAATATCTATAGGCAAAGATATTACTGAATATAAACAGGTAGAACAAGCTATGCTGGAAAATGAGAAAAGATATAGAGAACTGTTTATTCATATGAGTAGTGGAGTGATAATCTATGAAGCTAAAGGCAATGGTAGAGATTTTATAATCAAAAATATTAACCCAGCTGCAGAAAAGATTGATAAGCTTAAAA
The DNA here is from genome assembly GCA_041490145.1 of Atribacterota bacterium. Classification (GTDB taxonomy): domain Bacteria; phylum Atribacterota; class Phoenicimicrobiia; order Phoenicimicrobiales; family Phoenicimicrobiaceae; genus Infernicultor. The sequence continues at coordinate 2,256 of JBGPSO010000106.1, read as the reverse complement.
AAGAGGATGTCCTCGGTAAAAGTATCCTTAAAGTATTCTCTGGAGTAAAACATTTCGATCTTTTTAAAGCCCTTCAAAAAATATATAAGACTGGTAAACCCCAACGGCTAACTATCTCCTTATATAAAGATCAGAGGATTGTGGGCTGGAGAGAAAATTATATTTACAGATTACCTTCAGGTGAAATCGTGGCAGTTTATGATGATATTACCGATCGTAGGCTAGCTGAGAAAGAGCTGAAGGATTCAGAAGAGCGTTTAAAAATATTATTTGATTATACCCCTGATGCATATTATATAAGCGATCTTAAAGGTAAATTTATCGATGGTAATAAAGCGGCTGAGAGGGTGATTGGTTATAAAAGAGAAGAATTAATTGGAAAGAATTACTTGAAATTAAAATTACTCTCTCTTGCTGACCTACCCAAAGCAGTTAAAGCGTTAGCTAACAATCTTAGAGGACTACCAACCGGACCAGATGAGTTTGTATTAAACCGAAAAGATAATAGTAAGGTTATTGTTGAGATCTCCACTTATCCCGTAAAAATTAAGGGAAAGACTTTAGTATTAGGTATAGCCAGAGATATAACTAATCGTAAGAAAGCAGAAATCGCCCTGGCAGAATCAGAAGAAAAATACCGCACTGTATTTGAGAATACCGGCACAGCTATGATAATTATAGAAGAAGATATGACTATTTCTGTGGCTAACCGACAAGTTGAGCAACTAAGTGGATATTCTAAAGAAGAAATTGAAAATAAGATGAAGTGGACGGAGTTTGTTATTCCGGAAGACTTAGAAAAAATGAAAGAATATCACCTCTTAAGGCGAAAGGAAAAAGAAAGTGCGCTTACCTCTTATGAATTTAGCTTTCGTGATAAATTGGGTGGGATTAAAAATGTATGGTTAAACATAGGAATGATACCCGGAACTAAAAAGAGTGTTGCTTCTTTAACTGATATCACTGCTCGTAAAACTTATGAAGGAAAACTTAAGAAATCCATAGAAGACGTTATCTATACTATCGGTAAGATTACCGAGACCAGAGACCCCTATACTTCTGGACATCAACTTAAAGTCTCTAAGCTGTCCACCGCTATCGCCCAAGAGATGAAACTTCCCCAGGATAAGATTGAAGGAATAAGAATAGCTTCTTTAGTTCATGATATCGGAAAGATTAGCATCCCATCAGAAATCTTAAGTAAACCCAGTAAGTTAAGCGAAATAGAATATAGATTAATTAAAAATCATTCTCAGATAGGTTATGATATCTTAAAATCCATAGAATTTTCCTGGCCGATTGCCCAAATTGTCCTTCAACATCAAGAAAGATTAAATGGTTCCGGATATCCTCAAGGTCTAAAAGGTGATGATATTCTACTTGAAGCCAAAATAATTGCAGTAGCTGATGTAATAGAAGCCATGTCCTCTCATCGACCTTATCGACCAGCTCTTGGTATCAATAAAGCCTTGGAAGAAATCTCTATAAACAGGGGTATCCTTTATGTCCCGGAAGTAGTTGATGCCTGTATCAAATTATTTAAAGAAAAAGACTTTAAATTTTAATTCAAAATTTATTTCAGAAGACTGGCTCGAGTAATTGCTTTAGAGCCAAATTTTTCCCTGATTTTATCTAAAGACTGGCTCAGTTGTTCCAATTTGTCTTCTTTATCTCTTACAAATTTCAATTGATTTCTTTTATCTTCAGGGCTAAGATTAGAGAGTCTTATTCCCAAAAGTCTAACCCCGCCTTTTTTAAGTTTTACTTTATTCAGGAGTTCTACGATAGTTTTAAAAACGATATCATCAAGATGGGTAGAATTTTCTAAGGTCTTTGACTTATTGAAGGTGGTAAAATTATGAAATCTTATTTTCAAAGTGATGGTCCTACCCTTATAACCTTCTTTTCTGGCAGTATACCCCACTAGCTGAGAAATTTTAAGCAGTTCTTTTATGAGAATTGCCTTTTCGGTTATATTAGTGGGGAAAGTCGTTTCTCTACTAATAGATTTTACTTCCGAGGGAGGAGTAACCGGACTTTCATCTACTCCTTGGGCCAGGAGTTTTATCTTTTTCCCATTTTTTCCCAAAAGATTATCTAATATAGAATCAGGCATTTTGGCTAATTGTTCTACTTGATAGATACCAGATTTTTTTAATAATTCTTCCGTCTTTCTTCCTATACCCCAGAGGGCAGAGATAGGAAGAGGATAAAGAATTTTTTGAATATCTTTAAAGTAGATAATATAAAAACCAT
>JBGPSO010000105.1:0-5987 GCA_041490145.1 Atribacterota bacterium | reverse complement strand
ACTTGCTCCCATAGCTACTTCAGTCCAACAAGACTCAAAAGGCTTGTTCATCCCTAAAATGGTACAACCTATATCACCGGTAATAATAATATCTTCTTTTTTGTATTTCAAATTTTTAATCGCCTTATTTAGAGCAAAATAGGTTCCTCGATGCGGACACCCTACACAAAAAGAAGTAGGACGTTTAACTTCTAATTCCTTAGCTCTTTCCAATATTTTTGAATCCTGCTCAGGTTCCATTTCTACTCCCAAAAGAACTTCCAAAACATTTTTTATCTTTTTAAAGGAATAATTTCCAGTTAAGGGAAGAGTTTTGTCAAATTTTCCTAAAATTTTCACCTTCTTATTTATAAGAGATGCAATTCTCATTGCTTCCGCCTCAATAATAGGGTCTAACTCTTCCAAAATAAGTGCTTTATCTACTTTTTCTAAAAACTCTTTTATTCTCTCCTCAGGTAAAGGGTGAACCATACCTATCTTTAACCAGGAGAGCTTCAAATTATATTTTTTTAAAGCCTCTTTAAAATTTCCTTCTACTGCTCCGGCATAAATTACTCCATATTTATCAGCATCCTCAAAATGTGTTTCATTCACTTTTATTCCAGATTCGGTAACATAAGAATCGCTAATTTTAAAAGCTTTGGTCAATCTGCTGAGGGCATCCTGATGCTGAGCCATACACCAGGCAGCACCTGCCTTGGTATATTTTGCTATATTACGTTCGAAATGCGCTTCTCTTTTTTCTAATTTCAATTTTTTACCTATTTCCACGTCAGAAGCAACATGGGAGATATCGGTAGTTGACCTTAAAAAAATAGGTCCGCCAATTTTTTCAGAAATATCAAAAGCAACTTTTACATAATCTAAACACTCCTGTTGAGAAGCAAGGTCAAGCATAGGAACTACCATTGATTTAGCATAATATCTGGAATCCTCTTCGGGCATACCAGCACTCACCCCCGGATCATCAGCTACAAATATAACTAACCCTCCAGTACAACCACTATAAGCAATAGAAGCCAAAGAATCAGCAGCTACATTCACTCCGGACATCTTCATAGTCACCAGAGCCCTTTTTCCCGCCCAGGCAGCGCCAGCAGCAATTTCAAAAGCTACTTTTTCATTTACACTCCATTCTATATGAATTCCCAGATCTTTTGCCTGAGGCAACAAGGTTTGAATTACCTCGGTTGAGGGAGTGCCTGGATATCCGGTAACCACTTCTACTCCTGACTCGATAATCCCTTCAGCAACAGCCTCATTCCCGGTTAATAATTTTTTCAAATTTTTGCCTCCTCCAGAAGGGGAAGAGTAATAGAAGCAGTAGGTAAAATCAGCACCTTTGCCTCATCTCCATATTTCCTTAAAACATCATCTAAAACTGATTGAGCTGATTTAACCGGAAACATTCCCATTTCAATAATATCTTTATCTCCTATCCCTTCTGATTTCAAATAAATTTTTGCTTTTTCTTTACATTTTGTTATTAAGTAGGAAATTATTCCCGAAACCACATTCTTTTCTGGATGAGCTTTGATATTCTTAATAATATCTTCGGGCGTCTTTTCCTTAAGGAAACCTATAAAATCTTTCCCTCCTATCCCTTCATAACAAGGAGAGAGCATAATAATAGTACTTTTATCTTTAATTATTTGACCTATAGCTTCTAAAGTCTTGGAAGCTTGATGAAAATTAATATCCATAGGATAACTGCTAGCCAGAATTATATCCGCCTTTTCTGGAATTTTAACTCCATAGATATCATTACATATCTTTACTCCTACTTGATAAGCCTTAGTTGGATCCCCAGCAACAACTTTTACTATCTCATTTTTTACATTCATAACCGTATTTACTATTATATCTAAACCAATCATCTTCGCTGCCTCTTCCATTTCCTCTCGAACAGGATTGCCTTCTATTTTCCCTAAAGCAGCTTCTCCTGTCTCTACATAAAGGTGATTATGGCCAATGGTTTCTCTCGAGGATACCCCCGGTAAAATACTTTTTGCTCCTCCCCCATAACCTGCATATCTATGAGGAACTATATTTCCAGTAGATATTTTTACCTCAGCTTGGACTACGTCTTTATTTACCCATAATTCATTTCCCTTCTTAGATTTTCCCAGATAAAAAAGATTATTATCGGGATCATGTTGACTAACCTTTACCCTTTTGAAAACATCTTCGCCTACTTTTTCTTTTACTTCTTCTTCGGTCATCTTTCTATGCTGCCCTCGAGCAATTATTACTTTAATATTTTTATCGGAAATTCCTCCCTTATTTAACTCATCTAATATCGGGGGAATTAATAACTGATCAGGAGTAGGTCGAGTGATGTCGGTACAGATTACAACTGCGGTATTTTTCCCTTCAGCAATTTGAGAAATAGTTTTAGAACCAATGGGGTTCTCTATTGCTTTTTTAATCTCTTTAATATTATCTTCAACACCGGGTGTGTCTTTTAATTTGCAGATCTTTAATATATTTTTTTTAGGAAGTTTGATTGGAATTGTGTCTTTTCCATAAGGCAAAACAATTTTTTTCATAAAATTATGCTCCTTTTTATATTTTGAAGCTCTTCTGTTTCTATATGCTATTATAATTTATAAAATATTCATAATAATTTCATAATAAGGGGATAAGAAAAATTTCCTATCCCCTTATTATTAGTTTCCTATACTGATATTTATTAGAGACCGTATTTGGTTATGAGCTCATCCCATTTAGGTGATTTCATTAATCTATCTAATCCTTCGTTTAATAACTTTAATAGCTCATCGTCTCCTTTTCTTAGACCATAAGCATATGTATTGCCTGATCCCCAAGTTACAACTTCTTTTAGGCCTGGTTTCTGTTTCAACATCTCCCTAACCATAGTATCATCCTGAACAGCAGAATCTATCCTTCCGTTTAATAAATCTTCTATCGCTAAGCTAAAGGTATCATATACTTTTATCTTCACATCTACACCATTTTTTATAAGATTATCGTCTATCCAATTAGCCCCGGTTGTCCCCCTCTGGACTCCAACTGTGTGCCCCAGACTAAGACCGGTAACAATATTTAAATCAGAATCATTGCGCACTACGAGAGACCATTTGTGTTCGAAATATGGTTTGGTATAAGCTATAACCTTTGCCCTCTCTTCGGTTAAAGACAATCCTGAAGCAATGAAGTCAATTTTTTTTGCATTTAAGGTGGGAATTATGGTATCCCAAGCTGTAGGTTGATGTTTTACCTCAAAACCCATTTCCTTAGCAATCCAATCTACTGACTCTACATCAAATCCTGCAGGGTTTCCATCTTTATCAATATAGGCAAAGGGTGGAAAATCAGGATCTATACCATTGATATAGACCTTTTTTTCTTGAGCTTGGCCTATAATAATACTTCCTATTAATAAACTTAGGGCAATAATTAAAAATACGCTTATTAATATTGATTTTTTGTTTTTCATTTTTTTCTCCTTATTTATTATTTTAAAATTATACATTTTCCTTTAAAATTTCAAGATAAATTAATTCTTCACCCCCTCTCTTTTAAAAAATAAATTAAAATTATTTACTCCATTATCAATTGCTTGCTTTCATCACCCCTTTTTTACTTATTTTTAAAAATTTCTAACCTGTACATTATGTTTAAAGATGTCAGTTAATTTTTCTATTTTTTACTTATTAGTCTTTTAATACGCTTAAAAATATACTTTTTTCTTATATTTTTACCCTAAACCTGGAATTCTTAATTTCTTCTCTAAACTATTGAGCGATTTAGTAACTACAGTAACTACTAATAAATATATTATTCCTACTACTATAAAGACTTCTGTATATCTAAAATACCGAGTAGCAATAAATTTTCCTGCCCCAGTCAACTCTACACAGGTTACCATGAAAGCTAAAGAGGAATACTTTATTAAATAGATGATTTCATTGGAGCAACCAGGAATAGCTCTTCTTAAGGCCTGAGGTAGAATAATATATAAAATTGCCTTAAACTTGTTCATGCCTAAGGCTTCAGCAGCCATCATCTGACCGCTTTTAATCGATTGGATAGCTCCTCTGATATATTCAGAATGATATGCTCCGCTGCAAAGGATAAAACCTATTGTAGCTGCAACAAAAGGAGAAAAGAAAATACCTATAGAGGGAAGCCCAAAATATAGGATAAAAAGTTGCACTAGTAAAGGTGTACCTCTAAAAAATATTGTATAAATAGTACAAAAAGAAGAAATAATTTTATTTCCATATGCTCGCCCCACTGCTATCAGAATACCTAAAATTAAGCCTAAAGGAATAGATAAAACTATTAATTCAATAGTAACAATGACTCCTTTTAATAGAGGAGGTAAAAGAATATCCCGAATAAAAATCAAATCAATCATCTTTTTTCTACCGACTTTCCATAAAGTTCAGTTATTTTACAAAGAAATTTTTTTGTTCTTTCATGCTCTGGGTTTGTAAAAAGTTTATAAGGGGAACCTTGGTCTATTATTATTCCACCCTCTACAAATATTACTTCATTTGCTACTGAACGGGCAAAACCCATTTCATGGGTTACCACTACCATAGTCATTCCACTAAGAGCTAATTTTTTTATTACTTCTAACACTTCTCCAATTAGCTCAGGGTCAAGAGCAGAAGTAGGCTCATCAAAAAGCATTACCTTAGGATCCATGGCTAAGGCTCTGGCAATAGATACTCTTTGTTTTTGTCCTCCAGAAAGCTGGGCAGGATATAAATAAGCCTGCTTTTCCAAGCCTACCTGTTTAAGTCCTTCCATCGCTTTTTGTCTAGCTTCTTTCTTCTCCATTCCTTTCACTTTAACTAATCCTATTTCCACATTTTTCAAAGCGGTTAAATGATCAAATAAATTAAAATCCTGAAAAACCATACCCATCTTTTGGCGAAACTGATTAATATTTTTCTTACTATGAGTTACTTCCTCATTTTCTAACCAGACTCGACCACTATCCGGTATAGTTAATTGATTTATACATCGAAGAAGGGTGCTTTTACCACTTCCCGAAGGACCAATAATAACTTTAGTCTCCCCTTTTTTAATCTCAAAGGAAATTCCTTTTAATATCTCTTCTTTTCCGTATCTTTTATGTATATCTTCTACACGTAATACAATAATATCTTTATCCTTCTGCATCTTGTTTAAATTTCACCTCTCCTCTCTCCGTAACCAGGGATTTTTATTTTATTTTCTAAAAGATCAAGAATTTTTACTCCGCCGTAAGTTAAAATAAGAAAAATTGCCGCACAGGTAAGATAAATAGGCATAGGTTTATAAGTGCGAACAGCAATAAAACTTCCACGAGTTATTATCTCTATTAGTCCGATAGCATAAGTTACAGCTGAATCTTTTAAGATAATCGAATATTCATTTGACCATCCCGGAATAGAAATTCGTAAAGTTTGAGGTAGGATAATATTCCAGATAGCTTGAATTTTACTCATCCCCAAAGATCTAGCGGCTAACATCTGTCCCTCACCTATTGATTGGATACTTCCTCGAAATATTTGAGATTGATAAGCAGCGCTTCGGAAACCTAAGACTAAAATAGCAACAGTAAGAGCCGTTAAATTAAATCCTAAAAACATAAATAGTCCGAAATAAAAAAGAAAAAGAAGTACTAAGACGGGAATCCCTCGGAAGAACCAGACATAAAACGAAATTAAACCAGCAATGTACTTATTACCATAAACCTGGCCTATGGCCATAGGAATACCCAAAATTAACCCTAAAAATAAAGATCCTCCTATTAGTTTAAGAGTTACTATAGATCCCTTTAGTAGATAAGGAAGAGATTGATAAATTAATAAAAGGTTTTCTGTCATTCTTACTCCTAATTTTATGAATAGATATAACTTTAAAAAATAGAATACAATATTTCTTCATTTCTTTTTACTTGTATACCAATTCAATATTATTTAAATTACTTCCTTAGCTTAATTCTCTTTACTAAATAAAAAATCGTT
>JBGPSO010000104.1:0-5997 GCA_041490145.1 Atribacterota bacterium | reverse complement strand
GATTTTTTTGTAAAATTAACCAGCCACCAATTAGGGTCCCTTGACTAAATTTTAAAAGTAGTGTATTATACTAAAAGATAATAATATAATACTTAAAATAAGTAATAAAAAAAGAAATCTCCAAAAATTTAATGAATTAGTATACTAAAGTTACCTGCAAGTTACTATCAAACAACGAAAGGGGGGATGTATCTTTCTAAAAACGTAAATTTGACTAGACTGATTATTGCGGTGCAGAAAATTTAGTTCTTGCTTTGGGTACAAGTATTACAAATTTTAATTTTATGTTTACAAGGAGATTTTTATTATGAAAAAATATAGTATCACTTTATTAACGATTGTATTGTTCGTTGTATTAAGCCTCTCGGTTTTTGCTGCAGATACACCTATAAAGATTGGTTTATCATTTTCTGATTTTACTCTTGAAAGGTGGGTAAGAGAAGCAGCTGACATGACTGAGTTAGCGCGTAAAGCTGGTGCTCAGGTTATCGTCCAAGAGGCTAATCATGATCCAAAGATACAGAATGACCAGATTGAGAACATGGTTCTTCAAGGGGCAAATGTTATTATTATTGTTGCAGAGGACGGTGCAGCTGCAGCGACAGCAGTAGACGCAGCAGCAAAAGCAGGAGTTAAATGCATAGCATATGATAGATTAATCAAATCGCTTAATGTGTCAGTTTATATTTCGTTTGATAATGTTGAGGTAGGACGAGCTGAGGCAAGAGGAGTATTAGCGGTGAAGAATAGTGGAAGATTTGCACTTCTTGGTGGAAGCCCAACAGACAATAATGCTGTACTCGTTAGACAAGGACAGATGGAAGTTCTTAAATCTTACATTGATAGTGGTAAGATCAAGATAGTTGCTGATCAGTGGGTACCTAATTGGGATACGACTGAAGCACTTAAGATTATGGAGAATATGCTTACTGCCACAAATAATCAGATTGATGCGGTAGTTGCTTCAAATGATTCAACAGCACTTGGTGCAATCGAAGCTCTGAGAGCTCAAGGTCTTACTGGAAAGGTCCCAATTTCAGCACAAGATGCCACAGCAGCTGGTTGTAATGCTGTAGCTAAGGGAGAGCTTACTGTGAGCGTATACAAAGATATAAGACTTCTTGTTCCATTGGCAATTGACATAGCTATGAAGTTAGCTAAAGGTGAAACGCCAGAAGGACTAAAAAATTTCACATTTGCCGAACTTACTGGAGATAAAAACTTACCAGGATCTGTACCTTGTAATTTTTTAAAAGTTGTAGGGGTAACCAAGGACAACCTCTATGATGTAGTTGTTAAGAGTGGTTATCAGAAATACGATGAAGTATATAAAGATATTCCTGAAAAAGATAGACCACCAAAAATCTAATTACTAAAAAAGTGCACCGCAGATTATTATTAATATCTGTGATCTGCGGTGCACTTTATTTTTATAAGTGAAAATTGTAAAAAGTCAACCCTTTGTGGGGGGTAATAATATTTTGAAAGATGAATACATTTTAAGAATAGAGAATGTAACCAAAGACTTTCCAGGCATTAGAGCACTATCAAATGTTTCCTTTAAAATAAAAAAAGGAGACATTCATGGTTTGTGCGGGGAAAATGGTGCTGGGAAATCTACTTTAGTGAAGATTCTTGCAGGAGTTTATCCTCACCATACTTACGAAGGGAAAATTTACTTTAATGATGAAGAGCTAAAATTTACCAGTTCTTCTATTGAAGAGGCAATCAAAGAAGGAATTGCTACCGTTTATCAGGAACCTGTTCTTGTTCCTCAAATGACAGTAGGGGAAAATATTTTTCTGGGAAGAGAACCGGAAGATAAAGGTATTATTAATTGGAATAAACTATTTTCAGATACTAAAGAAATTCTTAAGAAATATGAATTAAACGTTCCCTTTTTTGCTAAGGTATCGACGCTGAGTGTTGGTCAACAACAGATGGTTGAGATTGCTAAAGCCCTCGTACAGGAAATTAAGCTTCTAATTTTGGATGAGCCTACTTCTGCTCTTAATGAGGCTGAAGTTAATTACTTAATGGAAATACTCAAGAACTTGAAAGATAATGGAGTGACCTGTATATACATTTCTCATAGGCTGGAGGAATTTTTTAGAATCACAGATAATATTACAGTTCTTAGGGATGGTCTGGTAGTTGATACAGTAAGAACAGTAGATACCAGTGAAGAGAAGGTCATTGCTATGATGGTAGGACGCGAAATGAAGAAAAGATTTCCGGTTAGAAATTCTAAGCCTGGGGAGAAGATTTTGGAAGTTAAGGACTTATCGGTATTAGCTCAGCGTAAAATGGTAATCAAAAACGTTTCATTTGATTTAAGAAAAGGCGAAATATTGGGGATAGCTGGCCTTATGGGTTCCGGAAGAACCGAGCTGGTTACCGCTATATTTGGAGAGTATGGAAAGCATGTTACCGGAGAAATATTTTTGGAAGGGGAACCAGTAAAAATTAGATCAGCAAGAGATGCTATGAAGTATGGAATAAGTCTTGTTCCAGAAGATAGAAAAAAGATGGGGCTGGTGTTAATACAAGAAGTCTTTAAAAATATCTCATTGTCAAACCTTAAAAAATTTTCTAATGCATTGAGTATTGATAAGTATAAAGAATTAAAAGAATGTAAAAAATATGCTGACTATCTTACTATAAAGACACCATCTCTTTTTACAATTACAGAATCTTTAAGTGGAGGTAATCAACAGAAGGTAGTAATAGCAAAGTGGTTAATGTCAAATCCAAAAATTCTCATTCTCGATGATCCGACCAGAGGGATTGATGTAGGGACTAAATATGAGATATATAACCTCATAAACAGACTTGCAGAAAATGGTGTAGGTATAATTATGATTTCTTCTGAGTTAGAAGAAATACTTGGAATGAGTGACCGAATCACGGTTATGTGCGAAGGAGAATGTACTGGAATCTTAGACCGAAAAGATGCAACACAAGAGAGGATAATGGCTTTGGCTTCAACTACTAAAAGAAGCTATGGTTATAGTTAATGAAATCATTAAATTTTATTCCTAAAATTAAGAAAAATAAGATTGATATTAGAGCTTATACACTGATATTTACTCTTCTTGTTATCTGGTTACTTTTTGGCTCTTTAACTGGCGGGGTCTTCCTTTCCTCAAGAAATTTTTCCAACCTTTTAAGGCAAATGACTATCGTTTCTTTCCTTAGCATAGGAATGACTTTAGTTATTATAACTGGTAATATTGATCTTTCTGTGGGATCGATGATTGGTTTTATAAGTGTAATAGCTGCTTATCTACAGGCGGTTATGCTCCCTACATTTCTCCCCGGACTATTTCCAACTCTATCTGTCGGACTGTTAGGTATACTGAGTACAATTATAACTATCCTTATCTGTCTTTTACTAGGCTTATTAATTGGAATATGTCAAGGCTATATTGTTGCTTATGGAGGGGTACCGGCCTTTATTGTAACCTTGGGAGGAATGCTTGTTCTTCGGGGAGGAGTTCTTGGTGTTACTCGAGGGAAAACAATAGTTCCTGTTGAAGATTCTCTCAGGTTAATAGCCCAAGGATATCTGTCTAAAAATCCAGGTATACTTATAGCCGTTATTGCTATAATAATTATTTTTCTGATTACTTTGCAAAGTAGAACAAAAAAGAAACAATATGGTCTTGAAATTAAACCTCTTCCTTACGATTTAGTGGTAGCGTCGGTGTATTCAGCCCTTGTTTTAGGTTTCGTTCTTATTATGAATAGTTATAAGGGGTTACAGATTCCAGTATTAATTATGACCATAATAGCAATTTTGTTTACCTACTTAACTAATAACACTCGGTTTGGTCGGTACATATATGCTGTTGGAGGAAACAGAGAGGCAACTAAGCTTTCGGGTATTAATGTTCAATTTGTTGTTTTAAAAACTTATGCACTGATGGGTCTTCTATGTGGAGTTGCTGGAATTGTTCTTACTGGTTATGTTGCCGCAGGTACCACTAGTGGTGGCATGAATTATGAACTTTCAGCTATAGGTGGTTGTGTTATGGGTGGTACAAGTTTAATGGGAGGCATTGGAACAGTTTTTGGAGCTCTAATGGGTACCTTACTTATGACCAGTCTCGAAAATGGAATGAGCGTTATGAATATGAGTGTGTTCTGGCAGTATATAGTTAAAGGCTTAATCCTGATTTTAGCAGTTTATGTAGATGTAACTTCAAGGAAAAACAAGTCTTTATAAGAGAGCGTATAATGTTTAGAAATAAATTAGAAAAAGAAGGAGAAAATTTTATATAATGAAGAAAAGTAAAGCTAGGTTAGGAAACTCAATCGTAATCAGAAAATGGAATTTAAGTAGTATTTTTAAAGCAATTCGCAAGCAAGGTCCTATTTCTCGAATAGAACTAACTGAAATTACCGGATGTAGTGCCGGTACAGTGTCAAACCATGTTAGAACTCTGATTAAAAAAGGCTTCGTGATTGAAACCAAAAAAGGTATTTCTTCTGGCGGCAGAAAACCAATACAATTAATGATTAATCCCAACAAAGCTTATATTTTTAGTATTGAGATTGAGGTTAACCAGATAAAGATAGTGATGTTTGATTTAGAAATAAAAGTGATAACCAAGAGTATTATTCCCATAACCTATAAAGATGATTACCAGAAGACCCTTGAACAGGTATTTTTTGAGATGGATAAGATGAGGGAAGAAAAGAATTTAAAATTAGATAATCTCCTGGGAATAGGAGTAGCAGTACCTGGTTTGATTGATAAAGAGAAGGGTATATTAGAATTTGCGCCTAATTTAGGATGGAAAAATGTTTATATTTTAAAGATTTTTAAAGATAAATTTAACCTTCCTGTAATCTTAGATAATGAGGCGAAAGCAGCAGCTATTGGGGAAAGGGAATTTATCTATCCAAAAATGGATAACATGGTATTTATCTCCATTAATGAAGGAATAGGTTGCGGAGTTATTTTGAATGGTGAATTATATAGAGGAGCTAGTGGAAATGCAGGGGAATTTGGTCATATAATTATTGATACTAATGGTCCAGAATGTCACTGTGGTAATAGAGGGTGCTGGGAAACACTTGCTTCGGAAAGCTATATTGTTAATAGGTATTTAAAATCATCTAATAGTAATAAAGAATTGACTAAGGAAAAGATATATCAATTAGGTAAAAATGGCGATAAAAAGATAATTGAGATATTTAATGAAGCAGGAAAAAATATAGGGGTAGGATTAGTTAATATTGTTAATGGGCTTAGTCCTGAATTATTGGTAATTGGCGGAGGCATTGTAGAGATAAAAGATTATGTTTATGAGGAAATTATTAAAAAACTTGAGGAAAGTGCTTTATCTATTTCGTATAAGAAAGTAGAAATTAAATTTAGTGAATTAGCTGGTTTAGCTGCAGTTTATGGGATGGCTGATTTAATTATCAATGAAAGAATTAAATTCATTTAATATAGGTTTCAGAGATGAAGAAGGTCAAACCATAAAAGGTCCTTTTTTGTAAATTAATTAATGTAATTATCTTACTATTTAAGGAGTGGAAAATGAAAGAAAATAAATCATTACATAGTATCTGTCGATGGACTTTCAATGCGGGTAAGGGTGGTTTTGTCCCCGATGATATGAGACCAGAATGGAATTCTAAAAATTTAAATACTATTGATATGATTAAGCTGGTAAGAAATAGAGTTGCCCCGAGATTACCGGGTAATATAGAGTTAGGAATTGAAATGCATTATGATTATGAGTTTGATGAAAAGACTGCTCCTGAAATAGCCGATGCCTTAGTAGATTCCAAGATATATCTGGCTATGGTAACTCCGGGAGCACATAGACATTATGCTTATGGTGGTATTGCTTCCTTAGATCCTGAGGAGAGAAAATCAGCAGAAGAATTTGGGGAGAGGACGGTTAATCTTGCTTATGGATCTTTAAGGAAAGCCTGGCATCCCGATCCCTCAAAATGGCCTACTGTTGTCATTTGGAATGG
>JBGPSO010000103.1:0-6003 GCA_041490145.1 Atribacterota bacterium | reverse complement strand
TATTCTAATTAAACAGGGATTGATTACTCCCCAACAATTAGAAGAAGTCCTTAAAATGCAAAGTGCAGGTAATAAAAAGCGAATAGGTGAAATATTAGTAGAATTAGGGACTATAAGCAGAGAAGAATTGTTCGAAGTTTTGCAATATATTTATGAGACTGAATATATAGATTTATCGAATTATGTAATAGATCCAGAAGTAATATCTCTTATCCCTGAAAAGGTCGCCTTACGGTATAAACTAATCCCCTTAAGTATAAATGATAATGAATTAGTTGTTGCTATGGCTAATCCTTTAGATGTTTATGCTATAGATTTTGTAAGAGAACATACTAAAATAAAAAGGATTAAAACTATGTTAGCTACCGAAGATGATATTATAAGCGCAATTAATAGTTATTATGAATTGGGTGAATATAAAGACATTATTGAAAAATTTGGTACTGAAATAGTATTTAAAGAGGAAGAAGATGAAGATTTACAAAAATTAGAAGCCATAAGTAAAGGAGCACCTATTATTCAACTGGTAAATATGTTAATTGTGCAAGGGGTGAAGGATAGAGCAAGCGATATCCATATTGAACCAAATGACAGAGGACTATTGATTCGTTTTCGTATAGATGGAATGTTACATGATAATAGAATTTTACCTCATAAAATTAAAGCAGCCATAATATCTCGGGTAAAAATATTAGCTAAGATGGATATTGCGGAAAGACGTCTTCCCCAGGATGGACGTTTCCAGGTAAAATTTGGAATCAGGGAGGTGGATTTAAGAGTATCCACTATTCCTACCGTATTTGGGGAAAAAGTTGTTTTAAGAATATTAGATAAGAGTAAGGGTTTAATAGAACTAAAAAACCTTGGCTTCTTAGCTGAGCAATTAGATCAGTTTAAATCGATAATTTTAAAATCCTGTGGAATAATTTTACTAACTGGTCCTACTGGCAGTGGTAAGACTACTACTTTATATGCAGCTTTAAATAAAGTAAATTCAAATGAAAAAAATATTATTACGGTCGAAGATCCGGTAGAATATAAACTTAATAGAGTAAATCAAATCCAAATATTACCAAAAATAGATTTGACTTTTGCCAATGCTTTGCGTTCAATTTTACGACAGGATCCAGATGTAATAATGGTCGGAGAAATAAGAGACAGCGAAACCGCTCAAATTGCAGTGCAAGCTGCTCTAACTGGACATTTAGTCTTCAGTACTCTTCATACTAATGACGCCGCAAGCGCCTTAACTCGTTTGCTCGATATGGGAATTGAACCATTCTTAATTTCCTCTTCAGTAATAGGAGTGATAGCTCAAAGATTGGTTAGAGTTATATGTGAGAAATGCAAAGAAGAATACGTCCCCAGTGAAGATGTATTATATGGACTTAAAATTAAAGATAGATTAAACAATGATAGTAAGATTAAATTATATAGAGGAAAAGGTTGTTCTTTTTGTAAAAATACCGGATATTACGGAAGGATTTCTATATATGAACTTATTGTCTTAGATGAAGAGATTAAATCATTAATAGTTACCAAAGCCTCAAGTAATGTAATTAATAATCTTGCTATTAAAAATGGAATGAAGACTTTAAAAGATAGTGGAATGGAAAAAGCATTGCAAGGAATTACTACCATAGAAGAGGTACTGCGAGTGGCAGGATAGAAATGATAATAGCGGATAGCGTTTAGCATAGAGCGTATAGTAAGAAAGCGAAAAACGAGAAGCGCAAAGCGCAAAACCAAAGCTCAAAACGAGAAAACTACCACCACTCTGTCATTCCAGCTTTCTTATGTCATTCCCGCGAAAGCGGGAATCTAAAATTAAAAAATAAAACAATGGAAATAAGTTGAGTTCAAAAACCTTATATAATATAAAGAATCAATATTATTTTTATATTTTAGCAAGTAAAGAGAATGGTATATTATATATTGGAGTTACTTCAAATTTAGTTAAAAGAGTTTACGAACACAAAAATAATATAATTGAAGGGTTTACTAAAAAATATAATATTCATAAATTAGTTTATTATGAAACAACTAACGATATTGAAAGCGCTATAAGAAGAGAAAAGCAACTTAAAAAGTGGAATAGGAAATGGAAAATAGAACTAATTGAAAAGAATAATCCTAAATGGAGAGATTTATATTTTGAATTAAGATAGATTCCCGCTTTCGCGGGAATGACATAATGGTAATGTAAATGACATGTATACGCTACATGAAATAAGTTTTGAATTTTGAATTATGGTTTTTCGCTTTTCGCTTTACGTTTTTAGTTTAAAGATGATTTTCCTATATGTTATTATACATTCTATGGTATGACTTATACGAGACACTATCAACACCAATCAAGGAGTTTACGCCATCATGAACTACATGACTAGTAGTGAAATTAGAGAAAAATTTTTAAAATTCTTTGAAAGTAAAGAACATCAAATTATTCCCAGTGCCTCTTTAGTACCAGAAGATCTTAGCATTTTATTGACTATTGCTGGTATGGTTCCTTTTAAACCAATGTTTTTAGGGCAGGTTAAATCTTCCTTAAAAAGAGTCACTACTTGCCAAAAATGTATTAGAACAAATGATATTGAAAATGTAGGAAGGACTGCTCGACATCATACTTTTTTCGAAATGTTAGGAAACTTTTCTTTCGGCAATTATTTTAAAGAAGATGCCATAAAGTGGGCTTGGGAATTTTTTACCGAGGTTATAGGGTTTCCGGAAGAAAAGCTATGGGTCTCCATATATCAAGATGATAACGAAGCCTTTGATATCTGGCATAATCTGGTAGGTCTTTCTGAAAATAAAATTATCAGATTAGGAGAAGAAGATAATTTTTGGAAAGTTGGCCCGACTGGACCTTGTGGACCTTGTTCTGAAATATATATAGATCTGGGTAAAGATAAAGCCTCCAAAGAGGGTGGCGGAGTAGGAGTAGATGGCGAAAGATATCTTGAATTATGGAATTTGGTATTTATGCAATACAATCGCAGTGAAGATGGCTCATTAGTTTCTTTACCTAAGAAGAATATCGACACTGGTTTAGGTTTAGAAAGAATAACCTCTGTACTGCAAAATGCTGATACAGATTTTGAAACAGATTTGTTCTTGCCCATTATAAAATTTGTTGCTCAAAATGCAGGCATAAAATATAAAGAAGATAAGAAAAAAGATTTAGCCCTAAAAGTAATTGCTGATCATATCAGGGCTTTGGTTTTTATGGTTTCTGATGGGATAATTCCTTCTAATGAAGGACGGGGTTATGTTCTTCGAATGCTATTGAGAAGAGCCTTCCGTTATGGAAAGATTATTAAATTTGATCAACCCTTTTTATACGAAATCGCTCCTATGGTGATAGATTTAATGAAAGAAGTTTATCCAGAAATACCTAAAGAAAAAAACCAGGTCTGCCAAATAATCCTTACTGAAGAAAAAAAATTCCAGGAAACTTTAAATATAGGGCTACAAATCTTAGATAAGATAAAAGAAGAATTAAAAGAAAAGAATAAAAATAAACTTAGTGGGGGAGAGGTATTTAAGCTTTATGATACCTATGGATTCCCTTTAGAATTGACTAGAGACATTCTTAAGGAAGATGGCTTTGGGATTGAAGAAGATGATTTTAAAGATGAAATGAAAGCTCAGAGAGAAAGATCTCGAAAATCTTGGGTGAGAACTAAAGTTATTGTTGAAGGTGATAAAATTAAGCAGAAATTATACCAAGATATTTTAAAAGAGCAAGGAGAAACAGAATTTATTGGCTATGATTTTGATGAAGCTAAAAGCAAAATAATGGCTATTATAAAAGAAGATAAATTAATAGATCAGGCAAAAGCGGGAGATAGATGTGAAATAATTTTGAAAAAAACACCCTTTTACGCTGAAAAAGGTGGACAGATTGGAGATCAAGGACTAATTGTCTCTTTATCTACCAATGATTTATTAGTTGAAATATCAGATACTCAAACTCCCCTGGAAGGACTAATAACTCACTTTGCTGAAATCAGAAAAGGGGAAATAAAGGTTGGCGATAAAGTATTAGTTAAATTAGATTTATTAGGTAGAAAGGCAATTGCTCGAAACCATACTGCTACACACCTCTTACACCAAGCACTTCGAGAAGTATTGGGGAACCATGTGAAACAGTCTGGCTCTGCAGTAAATGATGATCATCTACGTTTTGATTTTAACCATTTTGCTACTTTAAGTAGAGAAGAAATAGGAAAAATTGAAGATTTAATAAATATAAAAATATTAGAGGATTTAAAAGTGGAGACAAAAATATCCACTTTTGATCAAGCCAAACAAATGGGAGCAATGGCTTTGTTTGGTGAAAAATATGGCGAACAAGTAAGAGTAGTAAAAATAGGAGAATTTAGTTTAGAATTATGCGGGGGAACTCATCTAAATTCTACTTCTAATATAATTCTATTTAAAATATTAAATGAACAAGGAGTGGGGAGTGGTTTAAGAAGAATAGAGGCAATAACTGGAGAAAGAGCTTTAGAATATATTGAAGAAAAAGGAAATATTATTAACGAAGTTTCAGATAAATTACAAACTGCACCTTCTGAAATATTAGCAAAGATTAATCAGATTATAGCTGATAATAACTATATGAAGAGAGAAATTAAAATTATTCGAAATAAATTAGCTCACTATGAAGTTGATAGTTTGATTTCCCAAAAGAAAGAAATCAAAGGAGTAAATATTATATCAGCAAAAGTTGAAGCAGTAGATAATAATAACTTAAGGAATTGGGGAGACTTGATTAAAGAAAAAATTAAGTCTGGCGTAATAGTATTGGGTACAGAATTAGATCAAAATAAAGTGGGACTATTGGCTATGGTAACTGATGATTTAGTAAAAAAAGGTTTTAATGCAGGAAATATAATAAAATCTATTGCCCCTATTATCGGGGGAAATGGTGGCGGAAAGAAAACAATGGCTCAAGCTGGAGGACCAAAAGTAGACCAGCTAAATCAAGCTTTAGAAAAAGTATACGAACTTATTTAAACAGTATATAGTAAAAATCAGTATCAAGTATATAGTAAAGAGAGAAGAGCAAAGAGCAAAGAGCAAAGAGAAGAATGACTAAAAAATAAAATATATTTGTCGAATGACAGTAAAATTAATACAAAAATTATAGAACATTCTACCATTGTATGAATATATTGATGCTTTTATTAATGATTCGCTCATTACTTTTTTACCGGTTGAACAGTTTCTTTCTTAACTATATACTATATACTCGATACTCGATACAGTTTGAAATCGGAGAATTGAATATTGAGAATTTTAGGAATAGATTTAGGCGAAAAAAGAATTGGGATTTCTATAAGTGACGAATTAGGAATTACCGCTCAGGGATTACCAACCATCAATTCAGTTAGCGAAGTAGAGGATTTAAAAAATTTAAAAGAAATTATTGATAAATACAAAGTAGAAAAAATAATATTAGGGTTTCCTAAAAATATGAATGGAACTTTAGGTATACAAGCAAAAAAAGCTCTTTCTTTTGCTCAAAAACTTAAGGAAAATTACCAACTACCAGTAGAGTTAGAAGATGAAAGATTAACTACAACTAGGGCAGAAAAAATATTAATCGAAGCAGATAGAAGTAGAAAAAAGAGAAAAAAAGTTATTGATAAAATGTCAGCAATGATAATTCTTCAATCGTTTTTAGATAGAAGGATGATAAATAATACAGAGATAAAAAAATGAACTTCATATATAAATTATTTTTTATATTCTCCTTGATTTTTTTAGTCACTATCTTATTTCTTACCGCAATATATTTCCCCTTGGTAGAAAATTCTACCATCCAAAAAATTATCAATATCCCTTCCGGTACTAATGCAAAAGAGATTGTGCATATTTTAGAAAAAAATGAAATAATAAGAAAAAATAATTACCTATTTATAATTTTAATTAAATTATCAAAATTAGAAAATAAACTAAAATTTGGAGAATATAATCTTAGCCCCTCTCTGAGTA
>JBGPSO010000102.1:0-6005 GCA_041490145.1 Atribacterota bacterium | reverse complement strand
GACTTTATCTGCTGCATAACCTCTTCAACTACTGATAAATAATTCACATTTTCCATATTAATTAATCTCCTTAAAAACAACACCATTTTATTTTAATCTTTATTAATTTTCTTTTAATTTTTCTACCATCTTCACAAAATCGTCTATCCATTCAGCACTAAAGTTTATACCTTTAGGAGTAGGAATATACTCGTCTGTGTCTTTTACTTTCACATATTGCCTCAAATCAACCCTCTCTGCTCCTCTAAATTCACCTATAGATAAAACTAATCTTTTATTATCAGTAACATCTAATTGTGCAACTTGTTTCATTTAATATCTCTCCTTTCTTCTATCTTATTTAATACATCATTTATTAATTCGTCAGTCCGTATAAAATATCCTTCAGCTATATGATTTAATAAAATACTATGAGAATTTTCTCTTCCAAATTCTGGTTCAATTCCCACGATTTCCAAATTTACAACATCACAAGAAGTAGTAAAATATTTCTGAGTAAGTTCACCTAAATAAGGACCTAAAACATTGGCTAAAAAAAGAGCAATAATGATACTTAAAATGCTAAAATTTCCGGTTTGCATTAAAAATAATAAAAACAGTACAGCAGCAAGAAAATTAGCTATAGCAATACTAGTACCGCATTGTCGGTGAATAGCTAACTGACACTCTCCCTGTTTTAATAGACCTAAACCTTCGCGAGCAGCCTCCACCACCAGGGTAGGATCCTGAGCACCAGATATTATAAAGCCATTTTTCTGAGCTAAACCGGATAAAGGCAAATTTCTTCCTGCGTATCTTTCTAATACATTTATGGTGGCATGCTCCAGGGCATGATTTCTTCTAATAGTCTTATTCTTGGCAATATTTATAATCTGTTGAGGAACGGTAATTAAAGTAATTAAAGAATAGACAGTAAAACCGTAAGGAATAAATATAAGAGTAATTGCAAAAAAGAATAATATTGCTATTATAAATAGAGAAAAGAATAAAAAAAACATTGTAAAATCCTTTATATCAAATTAAAAAACTTAAAGTAAAAAGCGAAAAACTATAATTTTTACTCAATTGAATTTTTTAATAGGTCAAAGAAGCCGTTTAAATATCCTAATCCCATCAATATATCTTTTTTCATCAAATCGATCAACTTCTGAGCTTCTTTTGAATTTGCTACTTTTATTATTCCTTGCTCTGTTAGAGTCAGAAATTCCTTATCATTATTCAAAATAGGAAATATTTTCATAGTTTCTCGATAAGAGGAAGTAAAATCTTTTCTCGCTTCCTTACTTAATTTAATTCCTGATTTAACTATATCGTCTATTGGTACTTTTTTAACTTGGGGAATAATTCCATAAAATTCTTCTTTTTTATGCTGAAAAAGATATCCATTAAAATCTTCAAAGCCATAGTGAGCGTTGGTAATCAATATAGTTAGTTTCTTTACCTTAAAAAATTTTTTAAAAAGCACGTCTAAAGGTGCAGGATAGGTATGATAAGGTTGAGATAGATCTTCTAAATAATGGATTGCCCGAGCAGCAAATCTAAATCCCCAATAATTATCATCTCTTTCAAAGGCCACTTTAGACATTTCAAAGAAGTGATTAGCTCTTTGGGGCGCTTTTCCGGCTTTCAACAAACCTCCAAAAACTGAAACATACATATGACGATAACCTTGACTCCCACCGGTTAACTTCTGAATTTTATTCAGATTAAGATTTGTATCTAAATCCCAATCTGGTTCATCTGAATATTTGATTAGAATATCAGAAGCCTTTACTTTCTCTCCTATTTTTTCATCAACATATTTTATTACAAACTCTGGATTATATTCATCCTGGTCTATCTCCTGATAAGTATAAGGAGTTACTTCAATTTCAGGGAAAATGTTGATCCAATAATTATTTTTTATCGCCAGCTCAGTGTAAAAATAGTGACTATTCCAAGAAAATACATTTTCAGAACTCAAGATCAAAATAGAAAGAATTAGTAGAACATACCATAATATTTTCTTTTTAAATTTCATAACACTTTCCCCTCTAATTTTTTACTCTGGATTCCCGCTACCTGCTTTCGCAGCAAAAGTTTCGCGAGAATGACCGAGAAGGTAACTAGCTCTATTTTATTTTTCAAAAGGGAATTTATACTCGGATAAACCAAGTTCTTCTTTTAAGGCAAGAATCTGTTGTTGAAGATTCTTGTTGATGGGTGCACCTTTATCTTTTCTATCTAACCAGGCAAGATGTTCTTTTTCCCCAGCAGTATAAATTCTTTCTGCTCCAGGAGCTTTTTTAGAAGCACGAAGAGCACCAAGAATCCCTCCAGTTATCTTTTTAAATGATTCGAGTTCTGTAAAAGCAGAAATATTAATGGCTATAAAAAAATGACCCAAATTAATTGGAACTGATTGGCCATCTTGCATCCCAGATAACATTTTGAGATATTTTCCATTTTGCAAAGCCGCAGAAAGGATCTCCACTACAGTAGCATAACCATAACCCTTATAGCCAGCAGTCTCTTCTCCAATACCCCCCAATGGAGTTAGAGCAGCCTTTCCAGTTGTTAAGTCCTGTAAAATTTGATGAGTATCTGTCCTGGCCCTTCCTTCCTGATCAATTACCCATCCCAAAGGAATATCTTTTCCAGCTCGGTCATAAAACTCGATCTTCCCTCGTTGAGCAATAGAAGTTGCACAATCGAGAACAAAAGGAAACTCTTCATTGGAAGGCATTCCAAAAGTCAAAGGATTGGTTCCCAACATATTTTCTACCCCAAAAGTAGGGGCAATGGAAGGACGGGTATTAGTACCGCTGATTCCAATCATCCCGGCTTCAATAGCCATTAAGACATAATAACCGGCAATCCCATAATGAGTTGAATTTCTCACTGCTACCATTCCCAATCCCATTTTTTTAGCTTTTTCAATAGCCAGAGCCATAGATTTTTTAGCAATTACTTGTCCCATTCCATTATGACCATCAACAACAGCGGTAGTAGGACTATTCTTAACAATTTCAAAATTTGTTTTTGGTGACTGGATACCTGCCCTAATCCTATCATAATAGAAAGTTTTTAACCGACCAATGCCATGCGAATCTATCCCTCTTTTATCAGCCATAATCAGCACATCGGCACATATTTTAGCCTCCTCTTCTGGAACTCCTACTCCTTTAAAAACATCTACCACAAAATTTTCTAAAGTATTAAAATCTACCCACACAATTTTTTCTGAATTCTTAAACAAGATTATCCCTCCTTAATTTTTTATATTGATACTTTCCTATTAGCTATCTCTTTTCACAATATTCTCATCTCTTTTTATTATTATCTTATCTATCTTCAATAATAGCAAGAAAATAAAAATAATTAACCCTCTGAGAAGCATTACTTTGAAAAGAAAGTGATAATAAGGAAATAAATACAGATTGAGCTTAAGTTTAATATAACAAAAATAAAAATGTTTTTCAATTATTTAATTTCATTAGTTATGCAAAAAAGTTTTTACTTTTATTTTCTCATCTTCTTTTTTTCTCTAGTTCTTTTCCTTCACACGATACCTGATACGAATATGGTGAAAACTTGGTATGGAAGTTAGATAAAGAAAAGAATGCTACTTTTTTCTATCTTTTCTTCCTCTTTCTTAACTCGATACTCGATACTATATACTCGATACTGATTATAGGATTGACATAATAATATTTTATTGATATATTACTCATATATTAATGATATATCGGTGAGATTTATGGTAAATAAAGAAATTTACAAAGAACTTAAAAAACGGATAGTTTTTTTAGATTATAAACCAAAACAGGTACTGAGCATTAAAGAATTAGCCAAAGAATTTGGAGTTAGTGCTGTACCCATTCGAGAAGTATTAATTCTCCTGGAAACTGAAAAACTAATTCATATCATACCTAATAACGGCATTTATGTCACTGATATAAGCTTTCAAGAACTTAAAGATGTCTTTGAAGTTAGATTATTTTTAATTGGACTCGCCGGAAGGTTAGCAGCCCAAAGAGTAACTCCGGAAGAATTAAATAAGATGAAGGAACTCCTTAAGAAGATAAAGCAAGAAAAAGATCGCAAAAGATTAATTCAATTAGATGCTGAATTCCATGATTTAATAAACTATTCTTCTAAGAATGAAACTTTAGCTGATACTTTGAAAAACTTACGAAATCGAATCGGTCGTCTCTGGTTCTTTGCCAAAGAACATGATACTTATTCTCTGCAAATTCCTAAAGATTTTGAAGAACTTATAAAAGCACTGGAGAAAAATGACCAGAACAAATGTGAAGAGATTTTAAAAAATCACGCCATTCATTTTATTGAACAGATAAAGATAAACTTATATAGTGAATAAAAATTCTTTTGGTCATTCCGCACTTGATGCGGAATCCATAAATACAATACTTACTAAAGATGGATTCTCTCTTTCCAGGGAATGACACTAACAAAGCCAAAATTACATTACTACCGTCATAGATGGTGAACTTCTAAATTCAACTAAATTGAATTGTTAAAGGAGAGAAAATGAAAAAAATCTTGATAACTGGTGCGCTGGGACAAATTGGTTCTGAACTTACTCCTTTTTTAAGAAAAAGATATGGAGATAAAAAAGTTATTGCTTCAGATATAAAACCAAGATCAGAGAGAATAATGCATCAAGATGGACCTTTTGAACATATTGATTGCTTGAATGCACAAGAAATTTATTCTGCTGTCAAAAAATATAAAATAGATACTGTATTTCATCTTGCTGCTATCCTCTCCGCAAGTGGAGAAAAGAACCCTCAATTAGCCTGGAAAGTTAATATTAATGGATTATATAATGTACTGGAAATAGCTCGAGAATACAAATGTGCTGTCTTTACTCCCAGCTCAATTGCTGCTTTTGGTCCATCCACCCCCAAAGATAGCACCCCACAAGAGACTATTCAAAGACCTACAACTATCTACGGGTTAACCAAGGTAACCGGAGAACTACTCTGTGACTACTATTATTTCAAGTATAAAGTAGATACTCGCGGAGTACGATTCCCGGGAATTATCTCTTACCTTACTCTTCCAGGTGGAGGGACAACTGATTATGCAGTAGAAATTTTTTATCAAGCTTTAAAATATAAAAAATACACTTGCTTTCTCGATAAAAATATTTCTCTCGATATGATGTATATGCCTGACGCTCTAAAAGCGGCAGTAAATTTGATGGAAGCTGATTCTTCTAAATTAAAACACAGAAACGCTTATAATATAACTGCGGAAAGTTTTACTCCCGCGGAACTTGCTCAAGAGATCAAAAAATATATCCCAGACTTTGAGATGAAATATAACATTGACCCCATGCGGCAGGCAATTGCTGATTCCTGGCCTAACCAGTTAGATGATCGTGCAGCCAGAGAAGATTGGGGCTGGTCTCCGGATTATAATCTAAAAGCAATGACTAAAGATATGCTTGAAAAACTAAAAGTTAAGCTAAGAATAGCGTAGAGCGTATAGCCTATATAATTAGTTAGCTGGTTAGTTAGTTACCTGGTTAACTAGTCAAGAAAATAGAATAAAGAAGCCAGAAGATTAAGATAGTATTAAGTATCGAGTATATCGTATATAGCGAAGAAAGGAAGAGATAGAATTCAGAAGTCAAAGCCATACGCGTATTGCGTATCAAGTAGGACAGGTGTCTCGCCTGTCTGTGTAAATGTAGAGGTTTGATTCATCAAACCCAGTAAAAACGGGTCGAATAAAGAGATTGCCACGCTCTGATAAATCAGAGCTCACAATGACAATATACTAACAACTATTCACTTATACTAATATAATTGGTCAATTGGTAGATCGGTAAATCAGTCAACTGCTTAATTGGTAGATTGGTAGATTAATTAATAAGGAGGATTAAATAATGAGCGTAAATAATATAGAAAAAGTTCTTTCTCAAACCTTAACCGAATTAGAAAATGAAGGGCGATTAAAAGGTAAAGAATATATTATAACTAAAGTCAAAAAAG
>JBGPSO010000101.1:0-6033 GCA_041490145.1 Atribacterota bacterium | reverse complement strand
GCATAATAACTTGCCCGATGGGGACAGCCGGGGCAGAGAACCGGAGGCCGCAAAGGTAAAGGGAGCTCAGTAGTAGATTTCTCTTTTTTTATTGAAATCTTATTGGTTATTTTTGCCATTCCGACAGATATAATATCGGGATTATATTCATAGATTCGGGGAAGAGTACCATCTAATTTACCAAACACTTTTTTCTTAATATTATGTTTACCTATGATGGATAAGACTTCTTTTTCCATTACCGGTTCTACTTCTTCTACTACTAATATTTTTTCTACACTGTTTATAAAATCTAAAACTAATTTTTCAGGGAAAGGATGCGAAAAAGTTAGCTTTAAAATTTTTACCTTTAAATTATTTTCGCTAACTACATCCATTATATAATTAAAAGCTCCTCCACTGGTGTTAATACCGAGCGTCTTCCCTCCCTGGTCTATTATTTTATTCAGGGGGGAGCTGTCGGCAATTTCTTTAATCTTACATAATTTTTCGATCAATTCTTTTCGCAATTTTACTACATGAGCAGGTACTACCACATACTGGCTGACATTTTTAGAGAAAAATCCTTTTTCTTTCCCTCGGACGACTGGACCTAAATTAACTACCCCTCTCATATGAGATATTCTGGTGGTGGTACGCATAAGTATCGGTATCTGAAATTGTTCTGATAAATCAAAGCCATATTTCATTAAGTCTTTCACTTCCTGAGGATTAGAGGGTTCAAGCATAGGTATACCAACCAGCTAATCGAGCCATAATTCTATTATCCTGTTCATTTTGAGAAGAGTACATAGAAGGATCATCGGCAAATAAAACAATCATTCCTCCTTTTACTCCGGTATAAACAGTGCTCATAAAAGAATCAGCAGCTACATTCAATCCAACATGTTTCATAAAAACAAATGACCTCAATCCAGCAGCTGCAGCAGCTACTGAAACCTCTAAAGCAACTTTTTCATTGGAATAAAATTTGAAATATACTCCCGCTTTCTGGGCAATTTTATAAAACACATCTCCTATCTCTGAAGATGGTGTACCAGGATAAGTAGAAACCACCGAAACACCGCCTTCTAAAGCCCCTCGGACAGCAGCTTCGTTGCCTAATAAAAATAATTTCCCTCCTTCTTTTCCAGTTAAAATTTCTTCTACTCTCAATTTTTCCCTTCTATCTTCTTTTTATTTCGTATCGTGCATAACGTATTGAGTATCGCGTAAAAATTCTAAAAATTATTAGATCTTCCGGACAATTCTAGTCGTTAGTGAATAGTGAATGGTCGTTAGTAAGACAGGCGTCTCGCCTGTCTATTAATTTATCAATTAAGCAATCGTGTCGAATTGATATAAGTTGTGTAAGGTGTAATTTATAATATGTGATAAGAGTAACCTGAAACTTGACACTAATATTTACTATTCTTCACAATAAAAATATTCTACATAATTTTTAAAAATCCGGCTTAATTTTATAAATTTTCTAAATTCTTTTAAGTAAATACATCTCACTATTTTATATTATCTACCCCTTTTTTTAATAGTCAACTTAATTTTTAAAATCCTAATATTATTTGACAAACAAAAAAAATAAATGATATATTTTAGAGGATTGCTCTCTCGTTTCGACGCTCCTTGTGATGACGAGATAAAGAAGGAAAAGTTAATATATTCTGTTTATATTTAATGGAGATGATTAGATGGAAAACGCTAAAAAGTTTTATGACATTGCCTTCATAGGACATTATACTAAAGACACAATTGTGTCTTCTTCAGGCACCAGAGTGGTGGATGGCGGAGCCTTTAATTATGGTTCTAATGTAGCTGTAAAAATGGGACTAAAAGTAGCCGCAGTTACACGTCTGGCTAAAGAAGATTTCTATGTAAACGTCTAAGCGCATCTCCGCAAGAAGCAATAATCTGAGCTACGGCAGTAACCAGCTTAAAGATGGAAGCAGAAGGTCCTTTTCAGCGAACAATTGAAGAGGTTAACCATCTTATTCAAACTAAATATAGAGTTTAAATTAATTCACCAATATCAATCTTAAGTAGGTGTTTATTTGGTGAATTCATATTACACACAATAACAAAAATAACTATTTTTTAGTCTCTTCATAAGGTATAATATGTAAACTTTTTTCCTTTAAAATTACAGATTCTTCCTCTCCTTTAGAATAAATTTTATGCTCCTGAGGGTTAGTAATCTCTACAGTAAGGAGATTCTTATCAACTTCAATTTCGTACACCATCCTAGAACCAAGATAAATCACCTGACTGATTATACCAGTAATGGCATCTGATTTCTTAGGTTCTAGTTCTACAGATTCAGGTCTAATAATCAGAAAAATTCTATCTCCTTCTGAAAAGGTATTTTTTGATATATAAACTTTATATTTTACCCCTTTTATATCAACTTCTATTTCATTCTGAGATACAATATTTGCCACTTTTCCTCCCAAAAAGTTCGCTTTACCGATAAAATCAGCTACAAAATAATTAACCGGATGGGTATATATTTCCTGAGGGGTGCCTATCTGCTGAATCTGGCCATATCTCATAATAACGACCCGATCGGAAAGCGTCATTGCTTCTTCCTGATCATGAGTAACATAGATAGAGGTTATACCAATCCTTTGCTGCAATTTACGAATCTCTAATCTGGTGGATACTCGCATCTTGGCATCGAGATTGGAAAGAGGTTCATCAAGCAATAATACTTTTGGTTCCATAATTAGAGAACGAGCTAAACTAACCCGTTGCTGCTGACCTCCAGAAAGTTGCGCTGGAGATCGATTATTTAATCCTTTTAAACCCACCAAATTCATAATGGTTTCTGTCCTTTCTCGAATGTTTTTTTCTTTCTCCCGATGAATCTTTAATCCATAAGCAATATTTTGATATACAGACATATGGGGAAATAGAGCATAATTCTGAAATACCATAGTAGTAGGTCGCTGATTGGGAGGAGTAGTAGTTACTTCTTCCCCGTCAATAAAGATTTTCCCAGAAGTAGGAAGCTCAAAGCCAGAGATCATCCGAAGGGCAGTAGTTTTTCCACATCCAGATGGACCTAAAAGAGTAACTAGCTCCCCTTCTTTTACTTCTAAATTCACCTTATCAACTGCTGTAACACTTTCTTTTCCGCTTCCAAATATTTTTACTAAATTTTTAAGCACAAGATAATCCTGTTTCATAAAAAATCCTTTCCTTTTCTAAATAATTAGCCAATAATGTCAACAGTTCTTACCCCTTTACCAATACGATTTACTATTAACTGAATAACTCCTAAGGCAATTAATACAATTACAATCAATAAATTGCACATCGCTGCTGCTTGTGCATACCTACTATTATCCACAAAACCCAGTATAGCTATAGTAATTAAATTCCATTTACCTGATACTACAAAAATTACTGCACTGATAGCAGTCATAGCTTTCACAAAATTATAAGCAAGACCGGAGAAAAAAGCAGGGGCAATCATAGGTAAGGTGATCCTACGAAAAGTAGTATTGCTATCAGCACCCAAGTCAGTTGAAGCTTCCTCGATAGAAGGGTCAATTTGCTGAAGAGCAGCAATTCCAGAATGTATCCCCACCGGCATATTTCTAAATATAAGAAGAATGATGATAATCCAAGCTGTTCCGGTCATTATAAAAGGAAGTAGCACAGTTTTTTGGTTAAAAGCTAAGATATATCCTATTCCAACTACAGTCCCAGGAACAGCAAAGGTAAGCATAGAAATAAACTCCATTACACCACGACCAATAAATTTTTTCCTTATTACCAGAAAAGAGATAAAGATGCCTATAATACCGGCTATAGGTGTAGCCACAGCGGAAAGAACTAAAGAATCAATTAAATAATCTTTACCTACTTGATACATTTCTACATAATGTTTTAGAGTTAAGGTGGGGTTAACTCCCCAGAGGGTCTGAAAAGAACCATGAACGATGGTTCCGTAAAAAAGAAAAACAATTCCGGTAAAAATAATACAACAGGTATAAACCGGTAGTTTTATATACCATTCCAACTGCTTAATAGTTGCACCGGTAGGCTTTCCGGTAACTGTAACATATGATTTTCGAGAAACCCAGTATTTTTGCAGAAAAAAAGCAACTATGGTTGGAATGAACAGAAGTATCGCCAGAGTAGAACCCCGAGATAAATCGTACATCCCAGTAATTTGCAAATAAGCCTGCACTGAAAGAACTCGATAATTTCCAGAAATAACCATAGGGTTCCCGAAGTCAGCTAAAGATTGGATAAATACCAAAAGCCAGGCACTGGCAATACCCGGGGTAGATAAAGGTAAAGTAATGGTAGAAAACATTTTTACCCTCGATGCTCCTAAATCCATAGAAGCTTCTTCTAAGGATGGGTCAATAGCTTGAAGAATACCGTAAAGAACTAAAAAAGCAGTAGGGGCATAAGCAATTGTTTCAACAAGTATCAATCCTCCCAGCCCATATATGGTATATTCACCAATAATTTTAGTTAAAAAAGGATTAAGACTTCCTGCCCTCCCAAAGAGAAGAATAGCTGATAGTGCAACTACAAAGGGTGGGGAGATAATGGGGAACGTCGCAGTTACCCGAAAGAAATTTTTAAAAGGCATTGGAGTTCTGGTAAGGGCATAGGCAAAAATAAACCCTATTATAGTCCCCAAGGTGGCTGTATATACCCCTAAAAGCATACTATTAAAGAAGGGTTGATAATAATACCTTTTGGAAAAAATTGCTGAATAGTTGGAAAAATTCAATTGCTTATCAATAATTAAACTTGTTTTAAAGACTTGAAATATGGGAAATACCACAAACACTATCAAGCAATAAAAAATAGCCAGTATAGATATAAATAATAGTGGTTCTTTCCATATCAAACGGAGATTTCCAATGATTTCTTGTATTTTTCTTTTTGAACTGTTCATATTTTAAATCCTATAACATTGGTGGCGATAATATAATAATCCCTGCTACTAAAATAATCAACTCGTAACAGGGATTATTATTTCTCTATTATCTGGTTAACTAAATTTAATTATTGTCCAATTCTATCTCTCCAGGCAGTTACCAATGTATCTTTGTTTTCGCCTGCCCAGATGGCGTCATAATCGATTAATTTTACTTGATCTAAAGTTACAGCACCTTCGGCAACTGTTGCTTTTGGATTAATAGGTAAACGGCTATATTTCTGGAATAAATCCTGTGCTTGTTTAGTAAAACACCAATCGATAAATTGCTTACCTAATTCCGGTTCAGGACCACCTTTAATTAAAGAAAGGCCTCCAACTTCATAACCAGTTCCTTCTGAGGGGAAGGTCATAACTACCGGATACCCTGCATTTATGCCTTTAGCAACGATATCGTGCGAAAAAGCAATTCCCACTGCTATTTCACCTAATCCAACCATCGGTATACATCCAGTTCCTGATTTAGTATACTGAAAAATGCTTTGTTTATCCAATTCTTCCCACCAGTTCAAAGCTTTTTCCAGTCCAATCATTTGGATGAGAGTAGCATAAGTAGTATATGCAGTACCAGAAGTATACGGATAAGCTATAGCAACGTTTTTCTTAAAAGCTGGGTTTAAAAGATGAGACCAGGAAGTCGGAGCTTCTACCTTATGTTCCTTTAAAAAATTTATATTAGAAACGAATCCAATGGCACCGGTATAAAATCCTGTCCAGGCCCAATTTTTAGCATGAAATGATTCTGGCAATTCGAAATCTGTATTAGGTTTATAAGGTTCTAGTAATCCTTTTTTAGCAGCGTTTATATGATCTGTATTAGAGCCGGCATGCCAAACACTGGCTTGAGGATTTACGGATTCTGCTTCCATTCGAGCTGCAACCTCACCAGACGACATTCTCACCCATTCTACATCGATTCCAGTTTCTTTTTCAAAGGCTTCAATATAATATTGAGCCTCTTCTGTATCAAAGGCTGTATACATATGAAGCACCTTACTTGCGGTTAAACCCGTTATAAATACACTGCCTACCATAACTATGACTAATAACAGTGCTAAAGTTAACCTTTTCAT
>JBGPSO010000100.1:0-6105 GCA_041490145.1 Atribacterota bacterium | reverse complement strand
GTGAAGATAAAAATAAATAGAATACTGTTTAAGAAAATGCTTTAAAAACTGGAAACCAAAATATAAAGGGATAAGAGTATCTTTATTTTTTAAAGATGCTCTTATCCTCCATAAGAAGAGTATAAAAGTTTTAAAGGAAACAACTAGTATAAGGTGGAATCAAAAATATAAAATTAGCCTAAAAAATTAATTTTTCCCATAAACTATCAAAAAATCTATATTTTATATTTTATTAAAAAATTGTAGAAGTAAGAATTATAATTATGAAAAAAAATTATTTAAAGATAGAAGTCATTTTTTTATGGTTAGTAATTATAATACTAATTTTTTCCCTCCTCGTTCAGGCAAAAGCTACCAGAGATACTCCCCAGTTAACCTCTTTGGAAGCGGCTGCCCTGGCATATCAAGAAGCTCGAAAGTGGGACCATGAAGCGGTCTTATGGTATATGAATCCTCCGGGAAGAGGATTAGATTATCATTGGGGAGAAAATGACCTTTCCTGGGAATGGGGGATTATTTTTGTACGACCCCGAGATGATAAAAGTTATTATATCCAAATTGTAGATAATCAAATTGTCTCAATAGAAGAAGGAGGAGAATATGTCAAAAGATTATCCCCTATCCTTCCTTCTTTTCCTAAAGATAGACCGGGAATTTCCATGCAAGAGGCAGCCCAGGTGGCTTTTGCTGCGGGCGCCCCTTCCTGGGATAGAGCTTCATCAGTATATATTATCGATAGTTCTGTGAGCACTTATCGAGGAAAACCAGTATGGTATTTTCTTTTTGACTCTCAGTTTGCAGCTTACACTATAGACGGATTAACTGGGGAATTATTAGCCCATGATTATTTTGATCCTGAGACTCTTAAAAAAATTAGTCCAGGAGAAGTAAAATATAAATTTTATCCCGATAAAGTGGCTAAAATCAAAGAAGAAAATTTTATCTACGAATTTTTTGAAGCTATAGATCAAAAAAATTTTGAGCAAGTATTTTCTATGATGGATGAAAACCTCGCCGGAAATGAAAATATGCAGGAGATGTGGAAAGCTAATTTTTCCAGTTTAGACAAGATTAAAGTGATTTGGCTCTATCCTGAGGAAGAACAAAAATGGTATAATCATCAGCCTCTCTATGAAGTAAATATCTATACGATTTCTAAACCGGGTTCTCCCTATTACGGTTGGGATGAGGGAAGAAATACTCGCTGGATAACTGTTGCAGCCGAGGAAGATAAGTGGAAAATAGTCTCTATTGCTACCGGCCCTTGAAAATGAATTATTATCAATATAATGTAAAACCCAGTATTTCACTATTAGATAATTCTTGATGGTACAATTATCAAAGTGTAATTACTATCAGTTCATAACCGGATAGATAAAATATTGCAAATATATATTCAAAGAAGATGGAAAGGGGGTGTAAAAAAATATGAAGCTAACTCGTATTTTTTTAATTATTTTAGTTTTTATTTTAGTATTAAATCCGGGATTATTAGTGGCAGCAAATGAGGAAGGAATTACTACCATTGAGGCAGAACATGTCCATCTACATTATTTCGATAATGCTATGATCCCACCTTTTTTAGGAAAGGATACGGTGAATCGGATATTGATTTACGGAGATTATTTGCCTCTCTACCTTTCTAATCCTGCTCAATTTGTACCCTACCCGACTTCTAAACCTCCTTACAAAAATTTATGGAACTCGGCTCAAGAGGTGATTAACGCTGCTAATAATTCCAATGATCCTCTTCACGCTCAAGCCTTAAACTTACGTGGTTTTGCCGAGGCTATGTTGGCTATGGAGGAAAAAGAAAATTTAGTTAAATCTTATTTAACTCCGCAAACCATCTCTTCGGCTTTAAATCAATTAGGGATATTTTCCTATGATTTTAAGGATATTATTCCCTCTTCAATATGGCAGTATAAGCCAGCAGAGAGTATGCAAACCCCTTACCATCCGAATTCTTTAATGCAACTAGATAACACTTTTATTGCCCCAATGAATCAATGGAACAGTATTACCTATAATCCGGCCGAGGATTATATCGAGGCTTTTGACGAACTTTTGCATCCAGTACCGGATATGAGTTTTTTAAAAGATGCATTTGGTATGCATGGACCAATGTGGGAATTGGGGACTGCCTTAGCTGATATCGCTACTCCCTATACTTTTCTTCCGGCTCTGTTTATGATGGGATTTGATCTTTATTTACAATCAAAAAAAGAAATCGGTTTCCTCTATCCTACCACTACCGGACATGAGATTTCTCCTTGCCCTCAATCAGGGATGGTAATGATCAAAAGAAATAAACAGCAGATGATTTACAAGATAACCGGGGGAGAAGGTGGATCTTTTGCCAATATTCCTTCTGGTGATTTTGGCATCTTTTTTGTTGATGCAGTGAATGCTTTTGGTGGAGGATTGCGACCGACTATATCTTTAACTAATGCAGACTTGGTAAGTGGAGGACAGGTGAAGTATACCGATGTCTCAGCAGAATATCAGAGTCGGGACTATGCCTTAAATTTAGAAAGCCATGTGGGAGTGGCTCAAAATGGAAAGTGGCTTTATGATACCGTAGTAGGTAAGATACAGGGGAGCGGTCGATTGATCTTGCTTCCGTTTAAAATAGGCAGTTGGTTTGAGGGAAAAGGAGGTCAGGAAGGTGATATATTAAGCAAAACCACCATTGGTATTCGTTTTAAAGATCAAGAAGAAATTCATACTTTTCCTTTAGCAGATTGTCTTTTAGAAAACATTAGCGGTAATCAGGACGATATCCTAATGTGGAGCGGTACAGTGATCTTTGATGCTGAAGAATATGGGGAGCAAGAAATTGAAGAAATCTATCTTACGGTTCAGTCCGGGGCAATAAAAACTTCCGGAACCGATAAATTTTATTGCCACACTTCCCTTTCTTTTTCGCCTTATTTTTTAAAACCGATCATATCTTTACCCCAGGATATCGAAACCTTTCCTGGAGAAGAAGTGACCTTTCAAACCGCACTTTTAGAAAAACTTACCAATGCGTCCGTAAATGTATCTTGGGAAATACCCTCCGGGACTGAATCCTTAGAAGGATATGAAGTCACACATACTTTTACCGAATCAGGAATCTATGACTGTAAATTAATGATTGATCCTGAATATCAAGCTCGACCTCCTGCTCTCGAGGTTACGGATCCCCAAGAAAAATTTTGGAATACAGATGCCGGGAAAATGGTCTGGTCTTTTCAAGTAAAGGTTTTACCTCCGGTAGATCTGGAAGTAAGCTGGGCAATGTCTCCTTGCTTCCCCTTAAATTCTAAAAATTATCCCGGACACTTATTTTATCCGTATCCGGGAAGAAAATCTTCTTTTAACTTATATTTAACTAATAAGGGAAATAAAGATTTTTTAATTGCAGAAAATGATTCCTCTTCTCCACCCTTAACCCTTTCTTTTTATATTGATCGAGATGATAATCAAATCTTTTCTCCCCAAGAACTGGTTTGGAGCACTCAAATAACTGGAGTGAAGGCCCAATCTAGTGTTTTTTTTAATTTGGAAAAGATTTTTTCTATGGATAAGCTGGAAGGAGACCTATCTGACGATCAGCCCATCTATAAAGCGGGATTTCATCGGTGTAAGTTACAAGTCAATACTTTATCGCAAGAGTTAAACCAAGAAAATAATTTTATAATAGAAGATAAAGAATTCGTGATTTCTCCGGAAATGGCTACTCCTGATTTTGCAGTGGAAAATGCTACTTACACTATCGATCAGTATAAAAATATAGCCATAAACTTTGATTTAGCAGAAAAGTGTGTAGATACCAATATAGTAGATAAGTGGAACTCTTATCATAAGGATGACCCCTTTGTCCCTCAGTGGGGACCAATTTCCTATGAATTATGGCTGCGAGATGGTTATCTTCTATATTCGGGAGAGGTAACTGAGCTACTTTACCATGAAACCAAATTCCTTCAGTTAGATAGTATAAATCTTAGTTATATTCCAGCAGGGAGATACGAAGTATATTTGGGAATTAATCCGACAATGCTTTCACGAAAGCTTTTACCTGAATCAAAATATAACAACAATGACGGTTATATGGGTTGGCTTACTTTAACTGATGATACAACATCTCCCTGGTATACTAAAGGAGGTGACCGGGGTCATACTAATTGGAAGAACTTAGAGTTAAAACCACCGCTAATTACTGACTGGGAAATAGATACCGCTGGGATTCCGGTGGATATGGTGTGTAATTCTAAATATTTTTATGTGCTTACCAGTTCTGGTTCGATTGAAAAATACAATACTTCTGGAGAGTTACAATATACCATATCCGGCTTTGATGGAACACCTCTACTGTCATCGGTTATGCTTCTCATTTATCCGGATACTACAAATGAGAAATTATTAGCTTTTTCAGATGATTATAGGCTAGTTTTAATAAATACTCAGACTGGGGGAAAAATTTGGACTAGTAGTCATATATTTACTGAAACAACCTATGGTTCTAAACCTAATCTTAAAGAATATAGTAGAACCCTTAATTTTGATGGTCGTTATTTGGTTGCTGGTTGGCCACTCGTTTTATATAGTTTTAATTCTAATTTGAATTTGCCGAGTCTCTTATGGGAGAAAGAAGAATTTGATGCTTACCACGATGGAGACACTTTCATTTTAGGGAATAATATTTTAGCTGGGCAATATCTTTATAGCTTGAACGGAGAAGAATTAAATCGTTTTGAGTGGATAGGTGATGAGGCAATACTCCGTTTAAGCAATATCTATACTGATCAATATAATTATAACTATCTTTCCGAGCAGTTAACTGAATTAGAAAATCTTAGAGATCCAGGAAGTTTTTTTTCCAATAATTTACTTGGTGGAAATAAAATGCAATGTTTAGATAATCAGGGGAACGAACTGTGGGTACTTCCCACTAAAATAGAACAGGAATACTACTCTCCAGATTCTACTTCCCAGTCTATTCCGGTATATATTCGTTCCAACAGTGTCATTAATTTATGGAATGGTTCTGAAGGCTATGCTTATGGTATAAATAATAACCGACAGCTATTAGCGGTGGATCTGGAAACAGGTACTCCGGTATGGTATAGAGAATTTGTCTGTCCACCAGAACTTATAACTGATTTAAGAGAAAAAATTCCTCCTTTTATGCTCCATCAAGTAAATAGCGGTGCTTTGCTTGGTCAATCTGATTTAACTAGGGGAGAAGGGTTTTCGGTAAATATTCAGAAAATTATTCCTTTTCAAAATTCCTTATTAATAGGAACCATTGATAGTAAGATCTATCGTCTAAGCACAGCCCATCTTGACCATTTAGAAGTTCAAGGTTATATTCCCTCAATATTTTATGGACCTTCTTCCCGATTAAAAGTTAAAATCCAAGCTTTTAATGAACAAGGAGTTGAGATACTCTTAGAAGATAAAATTACTGTAACCGGAGATTATATTGACCAAAATCATCTGAGATATTATTATAATCAAGAAGAAATTTCTCTTCCTATAGGCCTTCCTGATTCAAAAATGTATTTAGTAGATTATCCTAACCTTCCCTATATAGTAAGCAATCATTTTAATTTTGTTGATATACAGACTTTATCTCCTCGAGTTTCTGTCCCTTTGGTTATTGAAAATATCCAGTCACGTCCCATAATAAGAAAATATAAAACTCAAGCAGGAAAAGAAACTGAGCTATCTATGAACGATGAAGCACAATTAAAATATAAACCCAAAAATAGTAATAACGATGTTAGGTTTTATTATAGTGATTACGGTAAAGAAGACCTTTCCCAAGTAGTACATGAACATTCCTATCATATTATAGTAGGAATTAGCAATGCTGGTGATATAATTAAAGACTATGATTTTATAGATTTGCAGATTAATTTACCAGAAGGAATTGATACGGATAATCTAACCGTAAAAATAAATAATGAGTTGTACAGTTCATGGTCTTTAAGTGGTAATCTTCTAATTATTCATTGTTTGAATGCTTTTTCAGAACAAAATACTAATAATTTAACTATAATTATATTAAAATCAGCGGAGTGAATTTTTTAAAAATAAAAATATAATAATTTTTTT
>JBGPSO010000099.1:0-6108 GCA_041490145.1 Atribacterota bacterium | reverse complement strand
CTCTCAAAACTTTTTACTGAACGCCTCATATGTAGAGCACTGGTAACTAAAATAATCTTTTGATAACCTTCTTCTTCTAATCTCTTTAAAGAATATTTCGCATTCTCCAAAGTAGTTTTAGACAAATCTTCAATTATTATTTTCTCTTTATTTATTCCCCAGGAAAGAAGCACCTCTTGCATCACCTTAGCAATAGGCAATTCATTACTCCTGCCTGGGTCGCTACCTCCACTTAGGCAAATATCACAACCTAATTTTTGATAAATTTTATATCCTCCATAAAGTCTAGCCAGGGTAGTCTCTCCAATTTCTGCTCCCTCATCGCCTGCTGCTGGAGAACCCAGAACCATACCTCCCGATAGAATCACCATTACCGTATCCCCTATCTCCTCTTTACTTAATTGTTCAAAAGAATAGGGAGAGTAATCATCTTCCAGGGTTCTAACTAAAAGATATTCTCCGGGCCAAGTACTTAAAAGATAAAAGGAAATAAAAAAGAAAAATATTAATAGGTGAGCCATCTTTTTCTTTTTTAAAACTAACAAAATATATACTAATAAAATTAAAAGCAAGAAAAATCCGGGAGAAATTATTATCTGTTCTATAACTTTACGAAAAAATAAAAAATTCCACACTTTATCCCTCCTCCCATTTTCCATAAAATACATAAACGGTCACCGTTATTATAATATCTTTCTCGATAATATAGAATACTTCAACTCTTCTCTGCTCATAGTATTTGTGGTGTCGTCTCTGCTTGAAATCATATACCTTCTATAATGGAGGATCGAATGAATTCGACCCCTACCCTAAAAGTCATTTCCACGCTCCCTTCTGTCATTCCCACGAAAGTGGGAATCTATCTTTTTCCATCATCGCGAGTAACTACAGGAAGCGTCGAGAGTCGCAATCTCGTCTAAAAACCGTAAACTAATAACTGAAAACTATCTTTCTATCTTGCATTTTAATCAGTAGATTGACAGGTTGGAAAATCGGTAGATTGTTTTTAATTGGTCAATTGGTGAATTGGTAAATTGGGCAATTGGTAGATTGATACTTTAAAACGTCTCCTTCGAACTAAAACGCATGATCGCTGTTTTTATAATAATCTTAATATCTAACCACAAAGTCATATGCTCCACATAATATTTATCACACTCCACTTTTGTTGCTAAATCTTCGCCCCCAGTTTTCATTATTTGGGCATAACCAGCGATACCTGGCTTAACCTTATGAATCCCTGCCTTAGTTCTCATCTTAATTAAATCATACTGCGTATAATGTGGGGGACGTGGCCCAACTAAACTCATTTCTCCTCTTACCACATTAAATAAATTAGGCAACTCATCTATAGTGAACTGCCTTATTATTTTCCCCACTCTAGTAACATACGAATTTTCTTCTCCTAAATTCTCTTTTGCACCATCCGGTGTCCCCTCACTCATACTCCTGAACTTATAAACCATAAAATCTTTATTATCTTTCCCTACTCTCTTCTGCTTAAAAAAAACAGCCCCTGGAGAATCTAACTTTATTAAAATTCCAACTACCACCAACAAAGGAGCTAAGATTACTAATAAAATTATTGAAAAAACTAAATCAAATATTCTTTTTATCATCTTCTAATATCTTTCTACCTTTTAATATAGTATTTTCAAAATTCCATTCCGGTTCATATCCTAAAAATTTCTTTGCCTTTTCAATAGAATAAATATTATCCTTAGTCAACTTATAATAAATTGAAAGCAATCTTTCTTTTCTCCCTGAAAATATTAAACTAAGCAATTTTATCCCAAGATGCACTATGCATTCTGGTATTTTTATGGTAATACGATTTCCAATTAATTTTCTAAAATAATTCAATAAATCATTAAAACTATAAACCTGATTATCTGCTATATTAAAAACTTCCCCAAAAGAAACTTCGTCCTCAATACATTTTTCTACCACATCAATCACATTATCTCTTGAACATAATGATATTTTTTGTTCTCCATCCCCTACTCTATAAAAAAACATTTCTTTCCCAACTAATACTCTCCTTTTAACGTTTCTCAAAAAATTTTTACTATAAACTGGGGAAAGCCGCAAAATAATAATTGGCAATTTATAATCTTTACCTAAATTTAATAAATATCTTTCAGCAGCCAATTTACTTTGACCATAGAAAGAAATTGGATTACATTCATCATCTTCGGAAATGATCTCGTCTCTCTCTTCTCCTCCATAAACTTCTATAGTACTAAAAAAAATTGCTCTCTTAAGTCCATATTTATTTTTACTCTGGATTACAGAATCAAAAATATTTTTAGTTCCTTCATAATTTATTTTCATAAAATTATCAAAAGAAAGGTCTGGGGAATTTTTATGCACCAATGCCGCACAATGAATTAGGTAATCAAAACATAAATCCGAAAAAAACTGCTCTACTTTATCTTGGTCAGTAATATCTAACTTTACATCCTCAAACTGCCCGCTATCTTCTTCTTTTTCTTTGGGGTCTATCCTATCAATTCCAATAACATAATAGCCCTTATCTATAAATCTTTTACACAATTCAGCACCAATAATACCATTAACCCCAGTAATCACAATTTTCTTCATTAAAATGTTTCCTCGTACTATTCTTTTATTTTTTATAATAACTTTTCAAAACCCTTTTTTAAAAAAATGTTGTGAAATGTAAATAATTATAATTTTCTTAAAATCCTTTACTTTTCCTATATGCTTTTAAAAATAATTTTTCATACTTTCTAACACAAACCTGCCTTGAAAAATATTTTACTGCATATGATCTACCATTTTTTCCCATATCTTCCCTTAATGTAGGGTTATTATATAATTTTAAAATTGCTTCCGAAAAACCTTTTACATCATCAGCATCAACACAATAACCACATTCGGCGGATTTAATTATTTTGGGAGCATCACCCTTTAAATTCATACTTGCTACCACAGGTCGTCCACTGGCCATAATGTTTAAAAGTTTAGCTGGAACTGCTGGTGTTAATACCTTCTTATCTAAAGTAACTAAACAAATATCAGAAGTGTATAAAATAAAAGGATATATTTTTTTGGACTGAGTAGGTAAAAATTTAATATTATTAAGTTGCATATCTTCTGCTTTATTTATTAATCCATCTTTTTTAATTCCCTCTCCTACTAATAAAAATAATATATTTTTATATGATTTTAATAGTTCCGCACAATTTACAACAATTTCCAATCCCTGCGCAAATCCCATTGTGCCAGCAAAAGACACCACAAATTTATCCTTTAAATTATTTTTTTCCCTAAAATTATTACTTTGGTTTTTAACAGGCTTTATTAAATCAATATCAACCCAATTATGTATTGCCATAACCTTTTCCGGATTAATATTTTTAGAAATAATATTTTCTCTATTCCCCGCAGAATGTACAGTAATATAACTGGCCCTTTTATATATAAATCTCTCCATTAATTCAGATATTTTAATTAAAATTTTACTTCTAAGCAGACCTAAATCAATTACACTCTGAGGAAAGATATCCTGAGCATTAAAAATAAATGGAGCTTTTTTTATTTTGCCCAATAAATAAGCTGAAATTCCTAAAGGCAAAGGAGGAGAATAGGTAAAAATAATTTCCTGCCTGCCAGAAACAAGACCCCCTATTACCAGCAACCAAGACAGAATAAATTGACTTAAGCCCCTTACCAAAGGAATATGACGAAAAAAAGAAAAACTATTTAATCTTATTACCTTTATTTCGCCCATATTTTCACGATAAAATAATTTACCTGTATATTTTTTATCTATTTTATTAATATAATCTTTTGGAAATCTTGTTATTACAGTAACTTTAAATCCTTTTGCCACTAAACTTTCTGCCAACTCATACAAAAGATGAGAAGCAGATCTTATTTCAGGTGGAAAAGCTTCTGTTAAAATTAAAATATTCATTTTACTCTTTCTTTTGTAACTTGTATTAATTTTTCAGCCAAACATTTTTGTTAATAATTTTAGTGTAGCTTTGAATTATTTTTACCACTTTCATTGATATATTTGTATCCTGATAATCCACCGGCAAAATATTTTTATTATCCATTGCTTTAAACATTTCTACCGAACTGTAAATAGATTGAATAACATCCTTAGATTTAATTCCCCCAATTATAATCGAACCCTTATCTAATACTTCCGGTCTTTCTGTGCTGGTTCTAATTAATACAGCTGGAAAGTTTAAGATTGCTGATTCTTCAGTTAATGTTCCGCTATCTGATAAAACACAAAAAGCATTTTGCTGTAATTTATTATAATCTATAAATCCAAAAGGTTTTAGTTTTCTAATTAGAGGATTAAATTTTATCTTTTTTTCTTCTATTTTTCCCCAACTTCTCGGATGAGTAGAATATATTATGGGTAATTTAAATTCTTCTGCCACAGAGTTTAAGGAATTCACCAAATCTATAAAACTTTCTTCAATGTCAATATTTTCTTCTCGATGAGCACTTACTAAAATATATCCGTTTTTTTCTAATTTAAGCTCTACTAATATTCTGCTTTCATTAATACTATCTCTATAATTATTTAATATCTCCGGCATCGGAGACCCGGTAACAAAAATATATTCTTTCCTTATCCCCTCACTCAACAAATACCTTCTACTATGTTCAGTATAGGGAAGATTAATATCACTGATATGATCTACTATCCTTCTATTTAATTCCTCAGGTACATTTTGGTCAAAACATCTATTTCCGGCTTCCATATGAAAAATGGGAATTTTTAACCTTTTTGCCGATATTGCACATAAAGCACTATTGGTATCACCTAAAATTAATAAAGCTTCAGGATTAATTTCCCTAAATATATTATATGATTTAGATATTATATTCCCGATAGTTGCACCCAAATTTTCCCCCGCTACCTCTAAATAATAATCAGGATTTCTTAATTCTAATTCTTTAAAAAATATTTCATTTAAGGCATAATCCCAATTCTGTCCGGTATGTACTAAAATATGCTCAAAATATTTATCGCAAGTTTTAATAACTGCTGATAGCCTTATTATTTCAGGTCTAGTACCTAATACAGTCATTACTTTTATTTTATTCATTTAATTACACCTCACAGTAATAGGTATCAGGATTTTCAGGGTCAAATATTTCATTTGCCCAAATTAAAAGGATCATTTCGCCATCACCACTAGCCAAGTTTTCTATAGAATGAGCATATCCCGGTGGAATATCTATAATTTCCGTTTTCCCCCCGGAAACATAATAAGATATAATATTATCATCCAGAACTTTTCTTAATTTTATTACCGCCTTACCCTGTATAACGCAAAACTTTTCGTTCTTAGTATTATGATAATGATTCCCCCTTGTAACTCCCTTCCTTGATCTGGATACAGAAACTTGACCAAAGGTTTTTGACTTCATTAACTCTACAAAACTTCCTCTATTATCTTCTTTTGAATCCATTTTATATGAAAGATCGTCTTTATCTAAATAAGATAG
Source organism: Atribacterota bacterium (assembly GCA_041490145.1). Lineage (GTDB taxonomy): Bacteria > Atribacterota > Phoenicimicrobiia > Phoenicimicrobiales > Phoenicimicrobiaceae > Infernicultor. The sequence goes on along the minus strand of JBGPSO010000099.1, from coordinate 606 downwards.
ATAAGTGGCATGTAAACATTTCATAAAAATATCAGAAAAATTCGGCACAATTAAAGTTTTTCTTATATCTCTTATTTCAAATATTTTTTCAGCCAATCCCCCTAAAGTAACCTTAAAAATCCTTTTGATATCATAATAATGTTTACTAAAATCACCAATTTCTCTATTTAACAAAGAGACAAATTCATTAATTACATCATCAATATACACTAATTCTAATTCTCTCTCAGGGTCGAAAATAGTAATTTCCAAATTATGGCTTATATTATAGCAAAAAGTTGAAACTACTGAATTATAATTAGGCCTGCTCCACTTTCCAAAAACATTAGGCAACCTATAAATATAAATAGGAACGCTATTTCTTTCTGCATATTTAACGAGCTCATCTTCAGCTATTTTCTTGCTCTGGCCATAGGGATTATCTAATTCCGCTTGAATAGAAGAAGTTATTACAATAGGGATTTTATTATCTACTTCTTCAAGTAATTTTATTAAAGTTGTGGTTAAACCTACATTTACTTTTTCAAATTCTTCTACATTTTTAGGACGATTAACTCCTGCAAAATGAAAAATAATATCTGATTCTCTAAGATATTTTTTTAAAAT
>JBGPSO010000098.1:0-6143 GCA_041490145.1 Atribacterota bacterium | reverse complement strand
GCAAATAAATTAGGATTAAAAGAAGGTCTATTGACTAAAGCTAATATCTCCCCAGTATAAGGATTACTTACTAAAATAGAACCTTTTTTACCATCAAGCAAACTCTCTCCGTAGAGCTGAAGATTCTTATCAATAGTCAGAACGATATCCTTGCCTGGAATAGGTTCACGATAAAGCAAAGTAGCTATTTCTTGGCCTAAAGCATCAATTTCTACCTCTCTTCCACCTTTCTCTCCTCCTAAAATATCATTATAATATTTCTCCAACCCAGATTTTCCTATAATATCTCCTCCTTGAAATTTCGAATTACCTAATTGTTGTAACTCTTCTTTATTTATCTCTCCCACATACCCTAAACTATGAGCTGCTAAATCCTGGTAAAGATAATTCCTCCGAGGTTTAACTTCTAAAACTACCCCTTTTAGTTCATCTTTTCTCTCTTCAATTTCTATTATTTTATCTGTCTTACAGTCATCCAAAATTTTTACCGGTTTAAAAGGATTTTCTGAATAGTTTTTTAATTTTTTTTCGATAGATTCTGGAGGAACATCTATTATTCTACTTAACTTATCGCTTAATCCCTTTAAATCTTCCACTTCTGCAGGAATTATGGAGACTAAAACTGTTGGACGATTAGTAACTAATAATTCTCCTTGTCGATCATAAATCTTCCCCCGAGGAGCATCTTCTACTAATGAACGAATACAATTTTCTACTGCTCTTTTTTTTAGTTCTCCTCCTTTAATCATCTGCAAATACCATAAACTAATAACCAATATTGCAAGACAGATGATAATAAAAATCAATAACCAATTCAAACGCTGTTTTACATCTTCGGGAACAGTAGAAGATTCCCTCATCATTACTCCTTTAATTTTAATGCCAAAATAATAATTTTAAATCAGGACCTAAACTTGTAAAATTCTTCCTTGCTTTCCAAACCAGGAAAGTATAAAACCAATTCCCGAAACTATAACTATAGTCGCCCCAGAAGCTAAATTAAGCTGATAAGAAAGCCATAAGCCACCTAAACCAAATATAGCACTAAGTAGGATAGAAATAAATATCATCTTTTTCAAATTAGAGGTATACTGTTTACTTATAGCTGCTGGGATAGTCAAAAGGGCAATAATCATAATAAGACCCACTACCTTCATTAGTACTACTATAGTCAGAGCAATTAAACATAAAAGAAGAAAGTATAATTTAACAGTAGGAACTCCTACTACAGTAGCAAATTCATCATCAAAAGAAAGAGCTAAAAATTCTTTATAGAATAAAAATACCACCATAATTATCACTAAATCTAAGATTAACATTATTATTAAATCAACAGAGGTTACGGTTAATATATTGCCAAAAAGATAACTGAAAAGATCAGGGGCATAACCTGGACTCAAACCAATAAACACAATCCCCAAGGACATCCCCAGAGCCCATAATATTCCGATTGCAGTATCTTCTGGTATCCTGGTACGTTTACTTACTAATCCCATGACTAAGGCGGAGAGGATACTAAAAGGTATTATCCCCCAGATCGGATTTACCCCTAAAAAATATCCTAATCCAACCCCCCCAAAAGAGGCGTGAGCAATCCCTCCACTTATAAAAACCATCCTTTTTACCACTACATAAACGCCAATAATTCCACAGGCAATACTGGCTAGAAGCACTGCTAATAGGGCATTCCTTATAAATTCATACTGCAGTAATTCAAACATTCTTAATCTGCTCCCTTTTCTCCCGAAGTTAAATCAATTTACTATATCTTTCTAACGCTTTTTAATTCGTATAGCGTGATGCATTAGTATGGTTAATGTTTTCTGAGTACTCGGTGGGGGATACCATGGGCAATCAGATCTACTGGACAATGATAAGTTGCTTCTAAATCCTCTACCCTTATCTCTTTAGACTTATGATAGAAAAGCCTCCGATTTAGACAGGCAATCTTATCTACATAAATCGACACTGCACTAAGGTCATGAGTTACTAAAACAATGGTCATCTTTTCTTTTAGTCTCTCCAACAATTCATAGAATCCAGCTTGTAAGGGGGTATCGATACTAGCTAGAGGCTCGTCAAGGAGTAATATTTTTGGTTCTGTCACTAAGGCTCGGGCAATAAAAACACGTTGTTGTTGACCACCCGAAAGTTTTCCTATTTGCTTACCTTTAGATTCTATCATTCCAACAATATCAAGTGCTTGTTCCGCCTTTTGTTTATCTTCTTTGCTATATGCTTTACAACATTTTCGTTGACCCAATCTTCCAGTTAATACTACCTCCCAAATGCTTATAGGAAATTCCCGATCAAAAAGACAGTATTGAGGAACATAACCAACATATTTTCTTCCTTCTTTTGGATTCATCCCTAAGATATTAACCTCTCCTTTAGTAGGTTGAATTAGACCGAGAATAACTTTAAGTAGAGTGGTTTTTCCTCCACCATTAGGTCCTATTATTCCTAAAAATTCATGTTGGTATATAGCAAGATTTATATCTTCTAACACATTAATATTATTATAAACTAACCAGACATTCTGTAAATTTATAACCTCTTGAGTATTATTTTCTTGATTCATTATCTTTTCATCACCAATTATATTTCATCTAGCAGTAATTATCTCTTCTACTAACTTTCTAAGGTTATTTATATAATCCATAGATAAATCATCAGCTATTATAATTTGAGCCCCTACTTCTTTAGCAACGACCTCGGCACTCTTCATATTATATTGAGGTGAAACTAAGATAATAGATATATTAAAAGCTCTGGTTTGATCTATTATATGGGCCAGAGAAGCAGCACTCGGTTCTTTACCCTCATTTTCAATTGCTATTTGAATAAGATCATACTCTTTAGCAAAATAACCCCAAGCGGGATGGTAAGATATAAATCTGCGATTTTTGACTCCTTCTAATCGAGCTTTAATCTCTTTATCCAATATATCTAATTTATTAATATATTCTATACTATTTTTTTTAAAATATTTTTGGCTTAAAGGATCAATTTTGATTAACGCCTCACTAATATTTTCAACCATGGTTTTAGCATTTCGGGGAGAAAGCCATATATGAGGATCTTTATCTACTAGTGTAATACCTATTGAAGAATTACAAATCAACATATCTTTATAGATCAATTTTATTTTATCCATCCAGGTTAATTCAAAATTAAGCCCTGATCCTACTTCGACATACAACTGAGCCTGGCTAATTTTCTTTAATTGAACCGGGGTTAGTTCAAATAGGTGAGGATCAGCCCCTGGAGGCACTATAACTGTTACCTCTACCTTATCTTTACCTACTTGCTCGACAAATTCAGCTAAAGGAAGAATGGAAACTACCACCCCTATCTTCTCTTCTTTCGATATCAATCCAAGGTTTGCTTTTTTAAGGCGTACTCCAGCAAATAAAAATACAGATATTATTATAATTAATATTAAATATTTTTTATACTTTATCATCTTTATCCAGTTTTATGACAAATTTGGTGCCAGGCACCTTTTTTTACCTTTTTACATTTTGGTAAAATTTTATTCTTTAATCAGTTGAAAAAGTTTTTTTATCCCTAAAAAAACAAAAGGCGATAATAGACTATTGTACAAAGCCTCTGGGAGGATTATTTTTTTTAAGCTCCAAACCATACCATATTCGATCCCAAAAGCATGTAATATCAATAACATTAAAATGCTTTGGCTTATTGAAACTACAAAAGTTATTATAGGAATAAGGAATAATATATGTTCAGGAAATATCTTTTCTTTTAAAATTCCGGAGATAAAACCTATCACCGTTTTTACCAAAGCATTTACCCCTAATAAGCCAGTAGAAAAGATATCTTGTAAAAGACCAGAAGCAAATCCAGATACAGCCCCTTCTTCAGCTCCCTTTAATAAGGAAAATATTAATACTACTAATAATATTAAATCCGGCTTCAATCCCTGAACGGTAAATGAATTAAGGATGGTAAGTTGAATTAATAATGCCGTTACAATTATTCCAACTTTAAGTAAAATCTTCACTCGTTATCTCCTTATTTAATTAATTAGAAAATGTATCTTTATAAAGGGTTACATTTGCTTAAGATATATGGAGATAGTGATTTAAATCTTTAAGTATTTCAGATTAAGCGGATAAAAAAACTAATCCTGTTATAATTGAATTGCAATTATAATAATCATTAATATTAAATAATAAATATTCTGTGCTTTTTGTGATTATTTTTAATTAACTATCTTCTATTTATTATTGATTATTTATGGTTTATTAATTATGCTCAATCTATTTCTTTTTCCGTTAAAGTAAAAATCATCTTTCCTAAAATCACCAGCCAGATAAAGTAAAAAAGGGCTATAATTCGAAAGACCCTTTTTGGTTCTCTAATTAATCTATAAATCCATTCCATTCCATGTTTTTGCATCCACAATGGTGCTCGGGGTATTTTACCAGAAAGGACATCAAAACTACCACCTACACCCATACATACTGGAACATTTAATCTACTTAAATTTTTAGTAATCCATTTTTCTTGTTTGGGTACCCCCATACCTACCAACAATATATCTGGTCTCTTTTCTTCAATTTCTCTGATAATTTCTTTTTCCTCTTTATTATCAATTTTATTACCAATTTTAATATCTTTTACTTTTAAATCATCAATTTTACTACCATTACTCTTATCATTGATTATTGCACCTTCAGAGTCTTCAGAATTAAAATAACCGTGATGAGTCCCAACTATTTTTATTCCTGGATATTCCTTAATTAAGTTTTCAGCAGCCTTTTTGGCAATACCAGGAGAAGCACCTAACAAATATAGAGAATATCCCTTCTTAGCAGTTAATCGACATACGTTATATATTATATCTATACCAGTTACCCGCTCAACTAAAGGACAATTTAAAGTAATGGTTGCCCACAAAATACCTGCCCCATCAGGGGTAACTAAATCTGCAGATTTTAATATAGCCTGATATTCAGAATCTTTCCTTGCTCGCAGTATAGCCAGAGTATCGGGAGTAACTACAAAATGGGGTTTTTTGGAAATTACAAATTCTTCTATCCTTTGAACAGCTTCTTGATTATTTATCTGATCAATGCCCACCTGAAAGAGTTTGATCCTACCCACAGAAACATCTCTTTCAATAATCAATTCCTCTGCTTGCACCTTATTCTTCAAAAATTCAAAGGTTATCCAGCCAAAAGCTGTTAAAATTAATAATAAATAAAAACTCTGATACACAGAAATAATGATAGCCGATAGACTCAGATACAAAGAGATGCCAATAATACTTAAATTAGCTCCTCGAGGAGAAAAACCATAAGATTGTAATTTTTGACGTAACTTACTTTCAGAAAAAGATGAAAAGTTCTCTCCATCTTCCTGACGAATATAGTTTGCTATAATAGAATAAGAAGAATCTATTAGCGGTACCCCTAAAATTAAAATAGGGATCAATAAAGTTAAAGCAGCAGTACTCTTGGATACCCCTACCACAGCAATTACCGCTAATATAAATCCAAAAGACATATAATAAGAAGAAAAATTACCCCGGGGAAGATATTTAATATAAATAAATGATACCGTGGCCATAATTAAGGACAGAATTTCTGCCAAAATTAATCCTTGTCTCTGGATAAGAGATACTGCTAAAAAAGTCAGAGAGGCAATAAAGATAATATCGGGAGTAATACCTGCTAATTCATCGGTCTGACTGATAGAATTGGTGATACTTACCAGCCAGATTATAGTCAAGGGGATGGACAAATATTTAAGATAAATATACCCTCCAGAGGAAGAAGGATCTCGCAAAAATTCTATTTTAATTCCAGAATAGATTATAATTAAAGAAATTAAAACCTGAAATATAAGTTTAACCCCTACCGAGAGTCCCTTTTTTCTATCTACTCTCCCTAAGACAATCATCAGTATACTAGAGATGGCAATACCTATAGCTTTAGACATTATTCCACTTTCTAACATATATTTATATCGATTCCTTTAATTATTTCTTTTTTTATAACTTTATTTTCCGTACTGTTTCTTATCTTTTTCTTCCTAAACCTAAAACTTCATTAACTTAATTCGACAAAAATATTTAAAATCCTTTTTTTAAAATACATTTTTTCCGATTAACTAGT
>JBGPSO010000097.1:0-6154 GCA_041490145.1 Atribacterota bacterium | reverse complement strand
CAAGCACCGGCATGTTTACCCAGGCCGATGGAGAGCATCTTCATTAATCCGCTTTCTACCTCTCCCCTGAAAGAGGTATGGGGTTTAACCCGATTAACCGCTATGATAGCATCAGAATTAAAGGCTATTTTATCCATTAAAACAGGCACGCCTTCCCTTATCTCCCCTATTTGCACTACCTCCATAGAAGAATGTATAGGGGCACCTATAGAGCTTTCAGTAATTCCGTAACTTTTTAATACAGCTACCTGCCCCTCTGCAGTAGCTCCACCGTGACTACCCATAGCAGGAACTATAAAAGGGTTTCCTCCTAAATCTTTTACTTCTTTTACTATGGTAGCTATAATTTCTGCAATATGAGAGATACCTCTACTTCCGGCAGTAATAGCTACGCTATCTCCCGGTTTTATTCTCTCCTTTAATTTAGATTTAGCTACTTCTTTGGAGAGTTCACCCTTAAGGTCTTTAATAACGGGAGCTTCAAATTTTTGCCTAATTTTTACCATTTTAGGAAAATTTATCTCGGGCATATATTAACCTCCTTATCAAATTTAATATCCTAAATCCTCTCCCACCAAAAAAAACGGTAATTCAGGATGCACCTATCTGCGTGCAACGCACAGGCAGAACGAGGGCGCTCGCAGTCAGGCAACGCACGGGCAGAGAGGACTTTTCCCCAGAAATTTAGACCTGCCTTTAGTGCTCCTCCGGTAATTCCTCTATTTCAGCAAAGGAAAAAACAGGACCGTCTTTACACACATATTTAGACCAAATGTTACACCTCCCACATTTCCCGATACCACATTTCATCCTTTTTTCCAGGGAAGTGTATATCTTGTCCCTTGCAAATCCAAGTTTGAGCATTACCGGAAGAGTAAAGTTGATCATAACCGGTGGGCCACAAATTACTGCATATGCATCTTTTTCGGAAGGAGCTATTTCACCTACCACCTGCGGAACAAACCCAACTCTCCCCTTCCAGCCTGGAAATTCTTTATCAACCGTAAGATAGATATTTACATCGCCTCTTTCTCGCCATTTCTTAAATTCATTTTTGTAAATGAGCAACCCAGGCTCTCTTGCTCCATAAATTACATCTATATTTCCAAAGTCACTTCTGTTATGAAGGGCAAATACTAAAAGCGATCTCAGTGTCGTAAAAGCAAATCCTCCTCCAATTATTACCAGATTATGATGAGTAAATTTGGATATGGGGAAGCCATTTCCAAGAGGACCTCTTATTCCAATTTCTTCGCCTATTTCTGTCTCGTGTAGCGCTTTCGTAACAAGACCTGCCCGATTCGCAGTAAATTCAAGAACTTTGCCCTCTTCCGTAGGTGAACTTGCTATACCAAACGGAGCTTCTCCTTTGCCAAATACTGAGAGCTCACAGAATTGGCCAGGAATATATTCCATCTTCTTTCCATTTTCAAACTCTAAATAAATAGTTTTAATTGCACGATCATCAGATTCAAAATTATTTCTGACCAGAGTGGCAACTTCCGCTTTATAGGGATTAATCATGACCAGCCTCCAATTTTAAAGTTTTAAGAGTCTCTCTTATATCAAAACCGACCGGGCATATATCTATACATCGGCCGCATCCTACGCATCCATATTCACCATAACTAGTCTGGTAATAGGCAAATTTATGCATTACTCTGTTTCTTAATCTGGTCATTTTTGCAGATCTAGGATTATGGCCAGAAGTTTCCAGGGAATAGATGATAAACATGCAAGAATCCCATACTCTCTCCCTATACCCCCAATTTGTTCTCTCCACATCCTGTACGTCAAAACAATAACACGTCGGACAATAAAAAGTACATGCACCGCAATTTACACATTTAAAAGCCAGCTCATCCCATATTTTATCTTTATACTTCTGATATAAAATTTTATGAATATTTTTAAAATCAAACTGCTCTAAACTTTTCTCTATTTCTTTCTTGGCCTTCTCCAACAGCTTCCCATCATCTTCAGTTGCGTTCGCAAATTTATCCCATAAGATTGCTTCTCTACCTCTGTCGCTTAAAGGTTCTGCTAAATAATAGTCTTTCATACCAAAAGCAAATATATCACCTCGCCTATCAAATGGGCTATCACCAAGGGAGGTGCAGAAACAATGGGTAGATGGATAAGTACAGGCTTCTGTAACCAGAAGCAAGGATTCCCTTCTCTTAACATAATAAGGGTCTTTGGGGTCTTTTAAAAAGTTTAGACCAATCAGTTCAATTGATTTTGCATCACAGGGGTATAGTCCAAAAATTACCTTTTTTTCTTCTTTTCTAAAGATTTCTTTCTGAACAATCTTCTGTTCAGGTCTGTAAAAAAGAAGATATATTTCCTCCTGCGGAATTACAAATTTTTTGGGTGGCTTAGAGAGTCTTCTGTTCGACAACTCATTATTTTCTAAAAACCCTTCGTCTGTTCTGAAAAAGATTTTTCCCCATTTACTTAATTCTTTTATAAACTCAGCTTTTGGAATTTTTTTCATAAAATAAATTCCCCTTTATCGTTCTGTTTAAACTCACTGAGAGCAGGCTTTTGCGTTGCAGTAAGCCCTGATTCATAGTTAAACGCTTCTTTCACGTCTTTTGCAATCTTAGAAGTTAAATAGGAAAGCTTTATTCCCTCCGGGCAGGCTATTTCGCAAGCACCGCAGCCCACACATCTCCCTGCCATGTGCAGCATTCTTATAAGATGAAAAGAGGCAATATCTGATACATCTTTTCCTGGTTCAACCCACTGAGGGTCACTTGAATCAACAAAACAGGTCTCGCAATAACACAGGGGACATACTTCCCTGCAACTGTAGCACCTTATACATAATTCAAATTCATTTTTAAATATTTCCCATCGATCTGGGAAAGATAAACTTTCTATTTCCTTCACCTTTAAAAAATCAGCATTAGGAGAAATAGTATCCCCTTCAATGTTTATATCTGCAGTCGGAGAAGTAGGTCTTTGACAATCAAGGCATGAATTAGAAAGTACTTTACTCACCGAAATTTCAATCTTACCCTTATCCCCTTCCACCATGATTAACCTGTCTTTCTCTTCTATATTTTTTATTTCTCCCTTATATAGAGATTTGACTTTTCTTATATTCACAATTCCTTGGCACGGTAGACCAATTAGAAAAAGCTCTTCTCGGTTAAGTTGGTTCTCTACAGAAAGCATATTAATAGCCCTTTCCTCACATCCTCTTACCAAAACTGCTACTTTCTTACCTTTAAGTTTTCCTAAATAGGTAGCTATATTTAATGTATTAAAAAGTGAGTCAGCTATCCTCTTAAGACCTTCGCTGTGGTTAACGAATATTACCCCGTTCTTTTCTGGATATTGTTTCCTCTCAAATCCTAAAACTCCTTCAATTTCACCATTTTCTAATTTTTCTTTAAGTAGTTCAATAATTTTCTTATCCATACTTACCTCTTTTTCGCCAGAACCACCGGAGAAGAATCCAGCTTTTTTAAATCTTCGGTAACTTTTGTAGCGATATCCGCAAACTTTTTACCCTCGGAGGCAGATATCCAAGAAAAATGTATTCTTTCAGATTCTATTCCTACGTATTCCAGAAGAGATTTTATAATAAGAAATCTTCTCTGAGCATAGTAATTGCCTTCTGTGTAATGGCAGTCTCCTAAATGACATCCCGAAACCCATACACCATTAACTCCATCGTGAAAAGCCTTAACTAAAAATTGCGGATTAACCCTGCCAGAACAGGGAACTCGTATAACTTTTACATTAGGAGGGTACTGTATCCTTGAGGTTCCAGTAAGATCTGCTGCCGCATAAGAGCACCAATTGCAGAGAAAAGTTAGTATTTTTGGTTCTTTTTCTTCCATCTCAAAACCCCCTGACTAGCGATTCAGCGCTATTTAGATCGTCTACCTTTCTTCTCTCAGCAATAATTCCAGATACAACATCGGTAATCTCCTGATTGGAAAAACCATAAAGATCTATCGCATTTGGCCTGCAAGTAGCCGTACACGTGCCACAACCCTTGCAAAGCGCAGGATTCACCTCAGCAACCTTTTTAACTTTCCCAAAAATTTTCTTTTCCACTAATGAAACTGCAGAGTATAGGCAAACATCTGCACAAAGACCACACCCTATGCACTTACTCAGATTTACATTTGCAATGGTCCCAGCAGTAATAATATTATCCTTCGCAAGAATAATGGCAGCCCTCCCTGCGGCAGCCTTCGCCTGAGCAATAGACTCATCAACGAATTTTGGCGAATGTGCCAGTCCAGCAAGAAATACTCCTTCAGTTGCAAAATCTACCGGTCTAAGTTTCACATGTGCCTCGAGGAAGAATCCGTCTTCATTAAGCGGCACTTTATATAACTTTGCTATCCCTTCGTTCTCTTTAATTGAAGGTGTAATTCCATTGGAAAGAACCAGATAATCAGGCTCAATTTCAAGAATAATTTTCAGAATAGGATCACCTACTTTTACAAAAATTTTATCGTTAACCATAGATACATCTGGCGGAGTGTCCTCGTCGTATCTCACGAATATTACACCCTTTTTACGGGCATTTTCATAAAGTTCTTCCCTGAACCCATATGTTCTTATATCCCGGTAAAGAACAAAAACCTGGCTTCCTTTTTCTGCAAGCTCCGTTGCGTTTCTTACAGCCCTCGAACAGCATACCCTTGAACACCAGGGATGCTCGTCACTCCTTGACCCCACACACTGTATCATAACCACCGTTTCTTTGCCGGTTATCTCCCCATTTTCTAATTTATCTTCTAGTTCGTGCTGCACAATAATATTTTCATTCTCACCATAATGATATTCTGTTGGTATATATTCTGTTGCTCCGGTTGCAATTATCATTACGCCGTGTTCAATCGGCTCATCCTTTCCCTTCAAGTAAGTTTTATAATTTCCAACATAACCTTCCACCTTTTCAATTTCATTGTTCTTAAACAAGTCTATATTCGGATCTTTTTCGACTCTGTTAATAAGTGTTTTAAGGTAGTTCCTCACGTCTTCTCCTGTTGTAGTTTTTCTTATTTTTCTGAAATTGCCCCCCAGCTCATTATCTTTTTCCACAATACTTACATTATAGCCCATTCCAGATAAGGTAAGTGCGGCATTCATACCTGATACACCTCCCCCTATGACCAGGGCCCTTTTATTTACGGGTACACTATACTCCTTCAAAGCCTCCAAAAGTCTTGATTTGTAAACCGCCATCCTGACTAGATCCTTTGCTTTCTCGGTGGCAAGGTCTTTGGAATGCATATGAACCCAGGAATCCTGGTCTCTAATATTTGCCATTTCAAATAAATATCTGCTAAGACCGGCTTCCTTTATGGTTTCCTGAAAAAGAGGTTCATGAGTTCTGGGAGTACAGGAGGCAACAATAACCCGGTTTAATTTGTATTTTTCTATTACCTCCTTGATTTTATTCTGGGTATCCTGAGAACAAGTGTACATATTATCTTCAGCATAAACTACGCTGGGTAAAGTCTTGACCCATTCCACAATAGAGGGAACATCAACCACTCCTCCAATATTTATCCCGCAGTGACAGACAAATACACCTATCCTGGGAGCTTCTCCACTGACATCTATTTCTGGAGGATACTCTTTTTCAGTTACCAAAGAGCCCCTTACCTCTGACAAGATACTCGATGCTTCTGCAGCAACGCCGCTTGCTTGAGCTACAGTCTCTGGAACGTCCTTGGGTCCGGAGAAGGCACCGCCAACAAAGATACCTGGCCGAGAAGTTTGGAGAGGTTCAAAGGTACTCGTCTTGGCAAAGTTATAACTGTTTAGTTGGATATTAAATTTTTCTGCTATCTCCTTGGCACTCTTTGGAGCTTCCAGGCCCACAGATAAAACAATCATCTCAAATTCTTCGCTGGCGAGCTTCCCATCATCGGTCTCATATTTTATCTTTAAATTATGAGTTTTAAGATCTTCTTCTACTTCTGAAATCCTTGAGCGTACATACCTCACCCCATATTCAGATTCTGCCCTTTTAATATATTTATCAAAATCCTTCCCGTAAGCCCTCATATCCATATAAAAGATAGAGGTCTCCGTATCTGGAGCATGCTCTTTGGTAATTAAAGCTTCTTTGGTAGAATACATACAGCAAACTGAGGAACAGTAACCTCTTTTAATT
>JBGPSO010000096.1:0-6176 GCA_041490145.1 Atribacterota bacterium | reverse complement strand
TCTAAAAATATTATCAATAAATAACATAATAAACATTAATCTAAATTTATACAACATAATAAACATTAATTAAAATATTAATTCATTAATGCATCTTCGCCTAGTGATTCTAACCTATTTTCCCTTTAACAACAAATCAACAATTCTCCTTAAATCTTCTTTGCTATAGAATTCAATATTTATCTTCCCTTTCTTGCCATCATACAATATACTTATTTTAGTCCCCAAAATATCTCTTAGTTTTTCTTCTGCTTCAGGAAAATGTTCAAGGGTAATATTTTTTACTATAAATGGTTTTTTTTGTGCTTTTCCTATCTTTTTAATTAAATTTTCAGTATCTCTTACTGATAAATCATTACCCATTATTCTATTACATACTACTCTTTGTAATTCTTCATCTTCCAGGCTTAATAATAATTTAGCGTGGCCAAAAGAAATTTTCCCTTCGGATATATTTTTTTGTATCTCTGGATTTAATTTTAAAAGCCGGATAGTATTAGTAACTAAGGCTCTACTCTTTCCAGTTACCTCTGCTAATTCTTGCTGAGTAAGTTTAAACTCATCTATCAATCTTTTAAAAGCATTCGCTTGCTCAATAGGATTGAGATTTTCCCTTTGAATGTTCTCTACTAAGGCAATTTCCAGACTTTTTTCGTTACTAAAATTTTTAATAATTGCTGGTATCTTTTTTAACTTAATTTCTTGGGCAGCCTTTAATCTTCTTTCTCCAGCAACAATTTCATAACCATTAGCAATTTTTCTTACTACAATAGGTTGGATTACTCCATGTCTTTTTATTGATTCTTTTAGTTCCTCCAGTTTTTTTTGATCAAAATTCTTGCGTGGCTGAAAAAGATTGGAAGTTAAACTTTCTATCTCTATTTCAGTTATAAATTCTTTTTCTTTGTGGTCAACCTTGGGAATAAGAGCTTCTATTCCTTTCCCTAATCCTCTTTTAACCATTTGATATCACCTCTTGGGCTAATTTTTTATAAGCTATTGCCCCTTTAGATTTTGCGTCATATAAAACAACAGGCTTGCCATAGCTGGGAGCTTCGCTTACTCGGACATTTCGCGGAATAATTGATTTAAATATCTTTCCTTTAAAATTTTTTTTAACTTCTTCTATAACATCACGAGAAAGATTAGTTCGGGTATCATACATAGTTAGTAAAATACCTTCAATTTCTAATGATGAGTTAAGATTTTCTCTAACTAAATTTATAGTATTTAATAATTGCCCAATGCCTTCTAAAGCATAATATTCACACTGAACAGGGATAATAACAGAATCAGCAGCAGTAAGAGAATTTAAGGTTAGAAGACCAAGGGAAGGGGGGCAATCAATAATTATATAATCATAATCATCCTTAATTGATTTAATCGCATGCTTTAATTTGTTTTCTCGAGAGATATAATTAACTAATTCTATTTCTGCTCCGGCTAATTGTATCGTAGAGGGTAAAACATCTAAATTTTTTATCTTGGACTGCAAAATAATTTCTCTTATAGGAACTTGATTGATCAAAACGTCATAAATACATCTTTTAACCTTTGATCTATCTAAACCTATCCCGCTACTCGTATTTCCTTGAGGATCTATATCAATCAATAAAATCTTTTTTTTATGCAAGGACATAGAGGTGCTTAGGTTTACTGCGGTAGTGGTTTTACCTACTCCACCTTTTTGGTTGGTGATAGCTAAAACTTTAGTCATAAATATTCTCCTAATATATATACTTAATTACACCCGCTGTACTCAAATTGCACCGATTTAATATAAGGATTGTTTATCTTTTACAAAGATGTTCCACGTGGAACATTCATTTATAATCAAAATTCTATAAAATTATAGTAATCTCCTTGTAACCGCCATATTTTACCCATTTTTAGAATTTTTTCTTTTATCATCAAGAGATAATTTTAAGAAGTAGGTATATATATTATCTTATCTAAGAATGTATTTATATTATCAAAAATATTTCAAAAATGCAAAGGTCTTTTTTGGGGCACCCCTTGTCTCCGAGGATATCCTAAAGGAGTATCTTTTATTTTCCTAATCACTAAGATATATCTTTCTTGTTTTATAAAAGGAATTTGAATATTTTCAACTTTAATCAGTTCTCCGCCTAAAAAATTAATTGTATTAATGCCTTTTTCGGTTTCTTCTTTATATAATCTTCCTTTCTGAGCAAAAAATAATCCCCCTATTTTAACCAAAGGAAGGCAATATTCACTTAAAATATTTAAAGGGGCTACTGCTCTGGATATTACTAAATCATATTTCTCCCGGTAATCCGAACATCTCCCAAAAGTTTCTGCTCTTCCATTAAGTATCTTAACTTTCTTTAAATTCAATTTTTCTATTAATTTTTCTAAAAATATTATCTTCTTCTTTTTTGCCTCCAGGAGAGATAATTTAATCGAAGGGTACGCTATTTTAATGGGAATGCCTGGGAAACCTGCCCCGGTCCCTACATCAATAATATTTATTTCTTCTATATGGATATACTGATTAATAACTTTTATACAGGCAATAGAATCTAAAAAGTGTTTGATAATGATTTCTGAGGAGGTTTTTAAGGAAGTTAAATTTATTTTCTGATTCCATTTGATTAATAAATCCAAATATCGGGAAAAGCCTTCTAGGTGGGCCTTATTAAGTTCAATCCCTATTTTTTGAGCACCTTCAACTAAAATATTTTCATCTTCTTTTAACAAAAAATAAATCTCCTCTTTGGTTAATTATTATCCTGTGGAGAACAATGGTTAGTTAGTGTTTAGCTTCTTTATTCTGAATTCTGGCTTTTGCCTCAATTATTCTTTACTATATACTAATTTGACTTATCCACAATTTATCCACATATCAAGTAAAATAAAATATTATAACTTGGAATTGGTATAATTCTAATATAAAAAATATAATTAGAGAATAATTTTTTGAAATTCATTTAAAAAAACCCCAACTATTTAGGTAAATAAACTGAATAAGCATTTTATATAAGTAATTATTTAACTTATTTTTTACCTTAGTACCTGATACAGTTAATCAATAAAGTTAAAGCCTTTGGTTCTAAGCCATTAAAGGTTTTCCACAGTTTGTCCACATTTAATTTTAAAATGTTCTACGTGGAACATTTTCTCTAAAGAGCGAATTCTTTTCTATACTATCGCAAATTAATATATTATTTACCAATACAAAAACGAGAAAATATATGGTCAATTATTTCGTTGCTTACAGAATATCCGGTTATCTCACCTAAAGAATCTAAGACATCTTTTAAGTCAACAGTTAATAAATCGTATGGTATTTTTTTCTTCAGTCCTTCTAATATATATTCCAGTCCTTTTTTAGCCTGATTTAATTGATTTGCTTGTCTAACATTATTTATAATCACTCCGTTTTCTGGTATCACTAAACCTTTCAGAGCCTTTTTGACTAACTCTTCTTCTAACTGTTCTATACCAATCTTTTCTGTTAAAGACATCCTTATACTATTACTATTTTTATTATTTAAAAGACTAAATAGTTTCTCACGATTAATCATTTCAGTTAAGTCTATTTTGTTTTCGATTATTACAATCTTTTTATTTTCACTTTTTTCTTTATTTATTTCTTTAATAACTTCTTCATCTTCTGAGGATAAGGGGGTGCTGGCATCAAACATAGCTAAAATTAGATTGGCTTTTTTAAAAAGGGTCATCATTTTTTTAATACTTATCTTTTCTATAATATTTTCAGGAGTTTTAAACCCGGCAGTATCTATAATTTTAAAAGCCACTCCTTTGATATTAATTAACTCTTCAATCGTATCTCTGGTTGTTCCTGGTAGATGAGTTACAATTGCCCGATTTTCTCTTAATAAAGTATTAAAAAGGCTAGATTTCCCTACATTGGTCTTGCCAACTATTAGAGTGTTAATCCCTTCTTTCAGTATTTTCCCATAATTCAGAGTTTCTAGGAGAGAATTAATTTCTTTTAAAATATTCTTTATTCTTTCTTCAATTTGTGTTGGATTTAATTCTTTAATATCTTGATCGGGAAAGTCCATAGGAGCTTCGATCTCCGATGAAATCTGTATCAACCTATACCTTAAATCTTTAATCTTCCTTTTTAAATTGCCTCCCAGTTGAGCTAATGAAAATACTAAACTCTTCTCAGTTTTAGCTTGAATAAGGTCAATTACTGCTTCAGCCTGGCTTAAATCAATCCTACCATTTAAGAAAGCTCTTTTAGTAAATTCTCCTGGTTCAGCCATCCTCGCTCCGTGCCTAATTGCTGCTTCTAAAACTTTTTTAATAGAAAGAATTCCTCCATGACAATTGAACTCTACAACATCTTCTCGGGTATAGCTTTTAGGTTTTTTCATTAAAACCAAAATAATCTCGTCAATTATTTCTTCATATCTAGGATCTACTGCAAACCCGTAATGAACGGTATAGGTCGAGAAATTTTTAATATTTTTTTTATTTAAATTTTTATCTCTAAATAATTTTTGGGCTATTTCTAAAGCTTTCGGGCCACTTACTCTTACGATACCAATCCCACTTTCGCCGAGAGAGGTAGAAATAGCTGCAATAGTATCGTTTTCCCAATATTTCATCAATACTCTCCTAAATTATTCGATAGTGAATAGCCGTTAGTATATATTATCTTGGTTAAATGGTTAGCTAGTTTGCTGGTTAATTAGTTAGTTGCTTGATAGACAGGCGAGACGCCTGTCCTACTTAAGACGAAAAGCGAAAATTATAATTCAAAATTCATAACTTTTTTCTTGATTTTTTGTTTTGAGTTATGGCTTTAAGTTTTGCGCTTTTCGTTTTTCGCTATATACTATATACTATACTCTAAATAAAACAAAAAGCATAAAAAGATTAATATTTAACAATATCTAACTTCTTATGCTTACTAATAATTCTTTAATTATAACTCTTCTATATTGTTTTCTTTCTCTCTTGGAGCTATTATAACTCTTCTATAAGGTTCTGTGTCTTCGCTATAAGTCATTATTAGCGGGTCTTCTTGTAAAACGAGATGGACTATCCTTCTTTCCACCGCGTTCATAAAACAAAGAGCAACCTTTTTACCTGATTTTTTCACTATTTCTGCTTTTTCCTGAGCATATTTGGAAACAATATCTTCTCTTCTTTCCCTATAGCCTTCAATATCAATTATTATTTTCCTTCTTTCCGGTTCTTTAATTCCTTTGTTGACTATAATGTTAATAATGTATTGAAGGGCATCGAGAGTATGCCCATGTCTTCCAATGATCATTCCGGGATTAGAAGTTTTTACTCCTAAAATAATTGAATCAATCCCTTCTTTATCAACTATTTGAACTTTTCCATCCTCTAGAATAAAATCTATTACTTTCTTTAATATTGCCTTAGCTTTTTCTTGAGGGTTTAATTCCAAATTATCCGTATTTTCCAAATCTATCTCCTCTTTTATAGCTAAATTGTGGATTTAAAATATAGTACAGTATATTTAATATATAATATTTATTTTCAATTTATTTTGTTTTAACTTTATTATACTTTTTGGCCTTTTTACTACCTTTAAAGGAGTTTTTCTCAGTTGATTTTTCATAACCTGGAATCCAAGGTTCTTCTTGAAAAGAATCTGATTTTTCTGGTTTTTTATAAGCAGGTTTTTCTTTTTCCTTTTCTTTGGAAATAGATGTTTTTAAATCAGTAACCTCTGTAGGTATTTTCTTATTAATAAAATATTGCTGTCCAATCCCTAAAAGAGTAGAAACTAACCAATATAAAGTTAATCCGGAAGGAAGACTAAAACTCATAAAAGCAATTAGCAGAGGCATCATAATGGTCATCATCTTTTGGGTCTGCTCCGCAGATCCCCCTTCTTTACCGGGCGTAGTTGGGGGAGCGGTAGTCATCTTCTGCTGGTAAAACATTGAAACTCCTATTAAAAAAGGCATGATGCCAAGGTATTGTATTCCGAAAATTCCTTTATCCCCTAGACGAATTAACCGCTCAGGAGCAGCTAATCCTCCAATATTGTTCCCTGTAAGAAGGCCCTTCACTATTTCTGGAACTTGATTATGTATCCATAAAAAACCACCAGCTATCTTATTGGTGACAGGATCTAAATACTCAAACTTCCTTAAAACCTGGAAGAGTAAGATTAATATCGGCATTTGAATTAACAGGGG
>JBGPSO010000095.1:0-6371 GCA_041490145.1 Atribacterota bacterium | reverse complement strand
GTATTTTCATATTAACCTTCCCTTTTATTTTATATTTTCTTCCAGAAGAATAAAAACTTAATCTAACTAAATATTTTCTATTAATGACCTATCTTATCCTTTAGTTCTTCCTGCTGTCAAGCCCTTGATTAAAAACCTTTGGAAACATAAGGGCTAATATAATTGGAGGTAAAGAGGCGATAAATCCAGAAGCAGCTATTTGATCAAAGGCATGGATGTATTGACTTCCTAAAGCAGAGATAAATACGGGTATAGTTATAAAATTGATGGTTTTAGTAAAAACTAAGGCTAAGACAAACTCATCCCAGGCTAACAGGAAGGCAAAAATTCCGGTAGCTACCAAAGTATAAAAATTTCATTCCAGTTTCAAAGGTATAAATCCCTACTACTCGAATAGAATATTGCATTAAAATATAAATAATATCTAAAACTCGGAATAATTCCATAGTTCTTAACACTAAAACTACCAGTAATACAGGACGAAGTAAGGGCAAAGTTATCTTCCAGAACTGAGGCCAGCCGTTCGCTCCATCAATTCCAGCTGCCTCATAATAGCTATCCGGTATAGTTTGTAAAGCGGCTAAAACTAACAAAGTTACTAAAGGAGTAACCTTCCAAGTATCTGCTATAATAATCATATTAAGAGCAGTACTTGCTCCGACCCATTCCATAAATTTACCAATCAGGGGAATATTATGCAAAGGCACATCAAAACCCAACCAAACCATATCATAATCAGCAGGAAATATATGCAATACTTTCATCAAGCCATTAAGAGCTCCAAAACTTGAACCAGCATAGATCCATTACCACATCCGAGCATTAACCACGGTAGGTAGAGCCCAGGGTAGAAGTATAATAGACCTTTTCCCAAGCCACATTTTCTTATTTCACAAACTTTGCAATAATTAACCAGACGACCGAATTCTACTACACACCCATCACAGTTAATATCTTCTGGTTTTATATCACTGTGATATTCTTTAGACTAAAGTTTTGCTACTTTCTCCCTTTCTTGATCATCATCTTTTTGAGTAGTTATAAAAGCCGGGCATTCGGTACAAGTTAATCCACAAAAAGAAATCATTAATAGCTTCCACCTCTTTACGATAATCTGGCATCCTCTCTCACTCTTATATTTTTAAAAGCATAGAAATAATTGGTTATAATTATTGTAAAATTCACTAGGGTATTACTTCTTCTGTATCAATAAGTTCATATATAGAAACTTTCCAATCACCATCAATCTTAATCAAGGTTAATTTTACTCTATCTATTGATTCATAATAAATTACCTCATCTAATAAATCTTGAAATTTTACATGTTCGTCACATTCTACTATGGCATTAGTTGTATTTAAAATAGTTATCTCTTCATTGTAAAAATCATCTATTAAGCAATGATAGTAAGTAAGCATATCTTCAATTTCTATACGCTTTTCCTCAAGTGAAGTAATATATGTTTCTCCGCTAAGGTGATTCACCTCGGTTATTGGATCAGTATAATGTATGATTATCTGGTCAACATCACCATTTACATTTGCTTCCCCTAAATCATCTAACATCTGCTTAATTTCTGTCTCTATAAAAGGTGTTAAAAATGATATACAGCCTCCCCCTAAAATGGTAAAAATTAAAATTGCGGAAATAACCCAAATAGATAATAAAAGTGACCTTTTCATTATATTTCTCCTTAATATTTTTAATAATCTGAAAAATATTTATAGTTTTTAAAACACAAACTAATCTATTTTACAATTCTATATAAAATCTACCTTAAGCCCGAACAGAAGAAAACCGCGCAGCAGGTATTCCCAGGTAAATAGAAGGGGAACCATTTGAGTTATGACCTCATAACCCACTCTACCTATTATAATTTCTATTAGACTAATAATTTAAAATTTTTTATCTCCCCCTAATATTCCACCTAAAATATTACCGCCAAGACCTGCAATGCCCTTTTGTTCTTCTCTTTTATGAAAACGAGAGGCCGCAATAATTCGATCAGCTAAACGTGAGAAAGGAAGACTTTGCAAGTAAACCAGCCCGGGACCAGTCAGCTTGGCTAAAAATATACCTTCACCACCGAAAAGGGCATTCCTAAATCCTCCCACAAATTGAATATCATAATCTACCGCTGGAGAAAAAGCTACCAGACACCCGGTATCCACCCGAAGAACTTCACCATCCTGCATTTCTCTTTTAATGATCGTACCTCCGGCATGCACAAAAGCCAACCCATCGCCTTCCAATCGCTGCAGAATAAAACCTTCTCCCCCGAAAAGTCCGGCTCCAATCTTTTTAGTAAAGGCTACTTCAATTTCAATCCCTCTCGCCGCACATAAGAAAGAATCTTTCTGGCATAAAAATTTTCCGCCCAGTTTATCTATCTCCAGAGGAATTATCTTACCTGGGAAAGGAGCTCCAAAGGCAATATGACCTTTTCCATTTCCCTGATTAAGAAAAGTGGTGATAAAGAAAGACTCACCGGTAATTATACGTTTAAATCCTTTAAACAAGCCTCCTCCAGTAGAAGTTTGCATTTCTATTTTTTCGTCCATATACATCATTGCCCCTGCTTCAGCCCTTATCCCTTCACCTGGGTCTAATTCAATCTCCACAATCTGCATGTCATCCCCATAAATTTTGTAGTCAATAATCTCACTCATACTAACTTCTCCTTTTCTCTATTATTTTTTACCATAATTTATAATTACTATTTTTATAACTACTTATCTAGATTTAATTATTATTTTTTCTTTTATTTAGTTCCCTGGTAATTATTTTATCTAAAACTTCTGCTCCTTTTAAAATAACCTCTCTACATTTTTTCTCTTCTGTTCGATATTTATCTTTTAATGGTTTACACAGAATATCACCCATTTCCTTTTGAAAAGTATCAAATAATTCTTTACTTAATTCTTTAATTTCAGGATGTTTGTGAGCAGTCTCTTTAATAAAAAGCCTTCCTAAAACCATAAGAGAACCAGCCAATACACCACAGACACTTTCAATTCCCATCCCCCCACCAAAGGCAGCGGCCAGTTTTAGAGAATCTGAGTTTAAGTCAAGATGATAAACCTGATTAGCAGCATACAAAATAGTTTCTGCACAATTTAAATCTTCTTTAACCCCGTACCCTTCTTGGATTAATTCTTTCAACATTTATTTCTCCCTCCTAAAGTAAGATCCTCTTAAATTTTACCGTGCCATTAACGCTCCATACACCTCTGTAATGGTGGGAATTGAAATATTATATTCTTTTCCCAAACGGATTAAAGTCCCCCCGAAAATATCTCCTTCATGTCTGGTGTTCCCTTTTTCATAATCTCTTTGAAACGAGGTCTTGGTTTCATAGGGAAAATTCCTGGCTTTTTGTAGAGTTTTTTCTACTATATTTTGCTCAAAATGTATATTTTTTATTTTCCCAATTAAAACAACTTCTTTCATAATATCTTCCGCCATATTCTTTAACTTATCATTAGAAAGTACTTCTCCCAACGTTTTTCCTGAATAAGCGGTCATTAAACTAAGCGCAGTGATGAATATATACTTTTCCCATATTACAGGATAGGGATTATCATACCAGGTGTTGCCAATTCCCATCTCATTAAAGAACTCAATAAGATACGTATAATTATAGTCTACATATTTCGGGTCTTTACCAAATACGATCTGCCCCTCAGGACCTTTTTGTCTGATCGTCCCGGGGTTTTCAATACCGGAGGAAACATAAACACAGGCAGGCGAGACTATCGCTTGATGTAAATTGGTCCTGATACGTTCATAGATATCTACTCCATTAAGCAAGGGAAGAATTATGGTATCAGCGTATATATTTTTTGAAATTGATGCAACAGTATTATCCAGGTTATACCCTTTTACACACAATAAGTATAAATCTGGGATAGGAATTTGTTCTACCTTATCTGTAGCAACATTCGGATAGCAAACAAATTCTCCTTTATCAGTGAGTAAATGTAACCCCTGTTCTTGAATGGCTTTTAAATGTTCTCCTCGGGCTATAAAATAGACCTGTATAGCATGCTTACCTTTACTAATTTCATGAGCTATCTTCCCGCCAAAATATCCACCGACGCCTCCTACACCATATACACAGACATTTTTAATCTTTTTACTCATGCCTTACCCTATCTATATTCTATTTTTAAATCATCCTTGAGTTCACCCATTATTCGGTTAAATTATAATAAGTTTAACTATTCTTAAACATTTTTAATTTTAGCAGGTTTTCTAACTTATGTAAATGTATTAGATCAAACAGAAATCAAATTAAAAATAGGTAATTACAATCCCAAAATAATAAAAATTACCTTGAGGTGCTGGGGGTACTGAGAGAGTAGAATGATTATTGATTACTTAAACTGCTTTAATTTTTCTAATAATTCTATTGCTCTCTTTTTAACGGAAACTCGGGTATTGTTGGTTTGCCTCTCTAAAAACTCAAGAATATCTTTTCGGTCCTTTATTTTATCCCTGAATTTACCCAAGGCTGAAACAACTTTACCCAGCGCTACATTCCGACACTCCGGAGTGTCATAATTATAATGCTCAACTTTAATAATTTCTTTGAATATCATCTCTTGATATTTAGGATTATTTAGGGCAATTTCAGAAAGGGCTAAAATAGTATTATTAGCAGTAATCATCTTCCCACAGTTTAAAAACCTAATCAGTCTTGGCAACAGTTTGTCTATCTTTTTCTTTTTATCTACCTTAGATAAATTCCCGATAATTTGAATTGCTATCCATTTTATAATTTGATTTTCACTATCAAGAAGTTCAACAAAAAAATCAAAATCCGGATAAAGCTCGCCCGGATCTTCTTTGGAAATAGCAATTGCTTTTTTAGTACTGGTATATTTTACTTTTGCAGTTTTAGCAAAAAAATCGTTTAAGAAAACATTTTTAACCATTTTTTTACTTCCTTTCTAGCTTTTTTAGATACCCTTTATTTTTAGGATTTAAAACAGAAATAAATTTAATATTGATATTTCGTATAATATCACTCTCCTCTTGACAATAGAACTTTTTTATTGTAAATTAACACATACTTTAAATACCTGAACTAAAAAAAGATAATTCAAAATAAATAAAGGGGAAAATAATAGAAATGAACTTAATAGACTTTGGTGCTTTGATTCCCTTCGCTCTGATTACTACCTTCACCCCGGGACCCAATAACCTGAGCTGCGCCTCTATGGGTATTAATTTTGGAATTAAAAAAACTATGCCTTACCTCTTTGGAATTATTACCGGATTTTTCTTACTGCTTTTGCTTTGTGGATTTTTTTCTAATCTGCTTCTCACGGCCATTCCCTCTATTGAACCTATCCTGCGTTGGATTGGAGCGACCTATATTCTCTACTTAGCCTATGGCACTTTTAAAACTAGCTTTTCCTTTAAGGAAAAAACCAACCATTATCTTTGGGGTTTTTATAAAGGTGTATTACTCCAATTTTTAAATCCTAAAGGAATCATTTATGGCTTGACCCTTTACTCGGTCTTTCTAAATCCCCTTATCGGCAATTTTTTCTATATATTTCTATTCTCATTGGGCTTTGCCTTCATAGGTCTCTGTGCTATTTTAACCTGGGCTTTATTCGGGGCAATCATTAATCAATATTTGCATCAGGCAAAATTAAGAATCATTTTAAACAGCATCCTATCCCTTCTTCTGGTCTATACCGCAATAAAGATTAGCGGAATAATTTCCTGACTAAATTCTTTTTCGAAATTATTAAGAAAATCAATTTTTTAATTCAAAATACCTGATTATTTTTTACCTGGATAAAGTGAGTTTCATTAGTTTAACTTCTTAAGATAGCCAAAAACAGATACTAATACCACAATTAGATTTTCAATTGCCCATGGTAAAATAATCATAAACCCAATTAATTTTGAGTGCCTAATCCCTCACAAAAAATTAGAAAAAGTTACCGAATTATTGAGCCAGTACAACCGCCCCCGCAGTCATTTGGATATCTTCCTGAAATTAAAGAAGAGATAAAGGGGTATTTTCGTTAGATTTTTTTATATGATCATTCTTAATAATCTAGTCTATCTCTTTTTTTCCATCTCAACCAAATCATATAAGGAAATAACGGGAACTATAATTACCTAAGGATGAGGGATAATTGTAAAAATCATAATTTCACCTTTAAATGCACCATAATAAAAGAAAACTCTATATGCTGCTGAAGTACTCTGTTCAGCATAAGCCTCAAAAACCTTTTCACCACTTGATCCTTGAAGCGAATGATATATGTGGGTTTGTAAGCTATGATACTTGGGATTTTGGGTTAATAATTTTAAAGTTTTTACCACTGCTTTATACTGCTTTTTCTTTC